>CATZDQ010000026.1 GCA_958417695.1 uncultured Clostridiaceae bacterium
GTATGGTGATTCTTCATATTACCCAGGCTTGCATGGTCCATTCTCATTTCGTGGCGGAGTTTTGTTGGGTCGCTCAGGTGCTGGTCTCTTCGCTTTCGCTCGTCATACTGGCAATAGCAGTTACATTAGTGGGTTTCGTGCAGTGCTTACTGAGTCCTAGCATTTTAAAAATTTGATATAGAAATAATGTACTGAACTTAAAAGTAATATTTTTTAGTTCAGTACATTATTTTTGACTTACTTCTTTCTTTTATATATTTCTAATAGCTAAAAAGAAAAATAATAATCATTTATCTTTTGAGTTTTTCTAAGATTATCCATATTTTCTTAAAAACCCTTTTGCTCTGCTTTATATGGTTTTTCTTCTTCATACACCACTTTTCCAAATTTCATTTCATTAATTTTCTTTTGGATTTCCATTATTACAATTGGCATTAGAGAAATACCAGCCGTTATCAGCCACTGCTCTTGATTTAATGGAATTAAATCAAAGATTTTTGCAACTGGTGGTATTAATACAACACCTACTTGTAAAATGGTTCCTAATATAAACGCTCCTACTAGATATTTATTTTCCAATAATCCTACTTTGAATATCGATTCTTCACTTTTTATATTAAAGCTGTGGACAAGTTCTAACATACCTAAACAAACAAATGCCATCGTTCTTCCTATTTCTAAACCATAACGGCTATTCCCTATACTAAAAGCAAATAAAGTAAGCATTCCTAACATCGTACCTTCTACAAAGATTTTACTCCATAGTCCATCTGCAAAAAGACTTTTCTTAGGGTCTCTTGGCTTTTTACACATAATATCTTTATCAGCAGGCTCTAATCCTAAGGCAATGGCTGGTAAAGAATCGGTTACTAAATTAATCCATAATAATTGAATAGCAAGTAAAGGCGATTTTAATCCTAGTAGTAGTCCTACAAAGATGGTTACAATTTCCCCTATATTTGTAGATATTAAAAAGTGAATTGCTTTTTTTATATTCTCAAAAATATTTCTACCTTGTTTTACCGCTTCTACTATAGTGATAAAATTATCATCTGCAAGAACCATATCTGCTGCATTTTTTGCGACATCTGTTCCATTTTGTCCCATAGCAATTCCTATATCTGCATTTTTCAAAGCGGGTGCATCATTTACTCCATCACCTGTCATAGCCACAACCGCTCCGGTACTACGAAATGCTTTTACAATCCTTACCTTATGTTCTGGTGATACTCTAGCAAAGACAGCATATTGCATAATATTTTTTTCTAAAATATTTTGCGGTATTTTATCTAATTCATTTCCAGTAATGGCTAAATCTCTTCCTCTTAAAATTCCCAAATCTTTTGCTATCGCTTTTGCAGTTGCAATATGGTCTCCTGTAATCATTACGGTTTTAATACCTGCACGTCTACAAGTCGCTACTGCTTCTTTAACGCCTTCTCTTGGTGGGTCTATCATACCAATTAGCCCAACAAATACTAATTCTTCTTCTATATTTTTACTATCTATGATATTTGGTAAAGTATTTATCATTTTATAAGCAACGGCTATTACACGTAGTGCTTTATCTGCCATTTCATTATTTTGTGCTTCAATCATTACTCTTTGTCTTTGTTCTAATGGCAAGACTTTTGTTCCATCTAAATAATAATTGCATTTCTTCAAAAGCACATCTGGTGCTCCTTTTGTTATGACTTGATATTGATTTTGCCATTTATGGATGGTACTCATCATCTTTCTGGTCGAATCAAAAGGAATATCTTTAACACGTTTCTTTACTTCATATAATTGTGTTTTACTAATATGATGTTCTATCGCACTATTGACAATAGCCACTTCTGTTGGCTCTCCTACTGCTATATATTTACCTTCTTGATATTCTATCTGTGCATCTGTACACATACAAGCTAATTCTAAACTTAGATTTGCTTGTTCTCTTTGCTCACTTATTGTATGTATTTGTACCACTTGCATTTTATTTTGTGTTAATGTTCCTGTTTTATCAGAACAAATCACACGACTACTACCTAATGTCTCAACTGCTGGCAATTTACGTATAATACTATTTTTCTTAGCCATTTTGGTTACCCCTATAGATAACATGATTGTAACAATAGCAGGAAGTCCCTCTGGTATGGCTGCTACAGCTAGTCCTACAGATGTCATAAACATTTCAATAGGAGGAATTTTCTTTAATAGTCCAATTACAAAAATAGCTGCACAGATGATTAAGCATCCGATTCCTAAAGTCTTTCCAACCTCGCCTAATTTCTTTTGAATAGGTGTTTCTGGGGCTTCATCTGTTAAAATCATGTTGGCTATCTTCCCTACTTTTGTCTGCATACCTGTTTGTGTAACAATAGCCTCTCCATGTCCATTTACGACAATAGTTGAAGAAAATACCATATTAACTGTATCCCCTATGGCTATATTTTCCTTCAATACGGCTTTTTCATCTTTAGATACAGCCATTGTCTCACCAGTTAAACTAGATTCTTCTACTTTTAAGTTGGATGTTTGTATTAGTCTAGCATCTGCTGGTACATAGTTTCCCGCTTCTAATATAATCACATCTCCTGGCACCACTTGTGTTCCTTTGATGGTCATGATTTTTCCATCTCTTCTTACTTTAGCAGTAGGTGCTGTCATATTTTTTAACGCTTCTAAAGATTTTTCTGCTTTTGCCTCTTGTACTAGTCCCATAATCGCATTAAATACTACAATCACAATAATAATGATAGAATCTATATAATCCCCACTACCATCTATTTTTGCTACTACCGCTGAAATAATAGAAGCAATCATTAAAATGATAATCATAAAATCATTAAATTGCTTAATAAAACGAATCCATAAACTTTCCCTCTTTTTATCCGCCAATTTATTTTCTCCATATTCTTCTAACCTTTTCCCTGCTTCTTCTTGTGTGATTCCTTCTTTTTGGTTTGTCCTAAGCCTCTCTTCAATTTCGCCAATACTTTTCGTGTGCCACATAAAAAACACTCTCCTTTGTTTTAATAATTTAGATTCTTAATGCATTATATGCGCTCGTCCTACTTTTATGAATCTTTCTTATTAATTCTTAGAAAAGTGTTTTTCGTTTTTGATTTTTTTAGATAACGAATCTTTGATATAAGTGTTTAGAACTAATTGTTGTAAATTTTTCTTTCCTCTAGTTTATCATTTAATATTTTTATATCTTCCCACAAATATCGAATATTTATATGTATTTCTTCTATTTGTTTGTCTATGTTGTTGAATCTTTCTTCTGTTTGTATCTCTAGTTTTTGAACTCTTTGGTTTAGTAATCTCATTTGTGTTTTTAAACTCATCATACCAACTGTTAAATCATCCATTCTACCATTTATTTCTTGCTGTATTTCATCTATTCTTGCATTCAATCTTTGTTCTACTTTATCTATTTTTTCATTTAATCTTTCTTCTATTCCATCTATTTTTACATTTACTTGCTCTAAATTCTGCTGCATATTCGTTACAATATCTAAAATTTTATTAGCTACATTTTGCTCCATTTTCTCACCTCCTTTTCTTACATTTCCTATTATTCTCTTTTGTGTACTTCCATTATAACATAGTCTAATCGCTTTTCAATATCTATGTTAAAACTTACCATTATTCTACAAAAGTTATTATTTTTCTTACTTTTGTTTATATTGCTTTCCATAAAGTAGCAAAACTGTATAACAAACATATGATAGAAAGAGGTGATTATATGCTTTTTAGCTATTTACTATTAGCCTTATGTGTTAGTATCGATTCTCTTGGCATCGGTATTACATATGGCCTTAAAAATACAAAAATTTCTATACAGGCAAAATGCATTCTATTTTTTATTTCTACTTTCATAACTGGTATAGCTGTTATTATTGGAGACACGATTTCTCGTTTTCTTCCAAATTATATAACTAATTTTATTGGTTCTTTCTTATTATGTCTTATGGGTTCTTGGATGATGATACAAGCTTTTAAAAAGAAAAAAGAAGAACATACTTCTAATGATTTAGTATTTAACCAATCCCCTAAAATGTATCAATTCTTTATTCGTTTTTTAGGCATTACTATACAAATTATACGTAATCCTAATTCTTCGGATATAGACCATTCTAATAGAATTGATGGGAAAGAAGCTATCTATCTAGGTATTGCTTTATCTTTAGATTCCATTGGTGTTGGTATTGGTAGCAGTGTAATAGGTCTTAATTCTTTCCTATTTCCTCTATTAGTTGCTACTTTCCAATTTTTCTTCCTTTCCTTTGGTAGTACCATTGGTAAAAAAATAAAAGAAGTCTCTAATATTCCTGAAAATATTTGGAGTATTGTTGCTGGCGTTTTACTCATTTTTATAGGAATTGGCAAATGGTTTTTATAATTTTTATCCAATCATAACGCTTAAAAATATAAGAAGTATGCACACTTATTTAGTGTATACTTCCTTTTTTTGTTGACCTATGTTAGAATGATGATATCTAACTTATTTTTATCGTACCTTTAACCAAAAAGTTATAAACATTTTATCTATTTTATAGCTTAAAACGCCCAAGGTTAAGTATGGTTGACAAACTTCCAAGCAAAGTTGGTGGATTGCAACTAGAAGAAACCCTATAATAAAGACAAAGAAAAAAAGAAAGGGGAATAAAACGTGACATTAGGAGAAAGAATATCATCTTATCGAACACAGGCCAATATGTCTCAAGACGTATTAGCTGAAAAAATTGGTGTAACTAGACAAACTATTTCCAAATGGGAAACAGACCAAAGTACACCAGAATTTAATAAAATCTTACCTCTTTGTGAAATCTTTGGTATTACCACAGATGAATTCATAAAAGGAGAAAAAGTCTCTACACCGACTTCTTCCAAGGAGGATAATGAGCAGGCAATTAGGAAAAGACATAAGCAAAAAGCTTTTGTTATTTGTATTAGTGTATTTCTATATTGTATTGGTACATTTAGTTTGCCTTACATGACCGAATCCTTGGAATATGAGGTTTCTCATGCATTAATGATTACCACTACACTTTGGTCAGTTGCTACTGTTATTTTACTGTACTATTTTATCTCACATCCCAAGGAAAAGAAGAAAAATACAAATACCAACACTTTTCATTCTATAGAAACTACCTCTGAAGGTACGATTTACACAGAAAAAACAAAAGAAACTATAGAAGAAACCCAAAACAAGAAAAAGAAACAAAAAACAAAACAAAAAATCATGGGAATCCTTGCTTTACTTTTCTTACTACTTTATTTTTTTGTTAGCTTTATGAGTATGGCATGGAATGTTACTTGGATGATTTGGATTGTACTAGCTATTGCTGAAATCATTACTAGTCTTCTATTAGATATAAAGGGGGAACAAAAATGCAATATAAAGGATTAAAAATATCGCTCATTGTTTTATTATCCATTGCTGCTATCGGCATCATTAGTCTCATGATTTGGCTTATGTTTCATAAAGATAAAAACTTTCATATTGTCTTTTTCAACACCAAAACAGAGCAAATTTTTCAAAAAGAATATGCTTTAGAAGAATTTGAAAAGCTCAACATAGATGCTCTATCTTCTAAAGTAACCATTCGCGAAGGTCATTCTGATAAAATGAAAGTAACCGCTTACGGTATGAAACACCAATTAATCACAGAACAACTAGAAGATGGTACTCTTAGTCTAACAAAAGAAAATAATGTGATTGGTATTTTCTTTTGCTGGTATCAAGAAGAAATCATCATAGAAATTCCAAAGACCATAGAGAAAACTATACATGTTAAAACAGCAAGTGGCAATATTTCTATCTTAGATTTAGAACAATCTATCTTACAACTAGAAAGCATTTCTGGCAATATTACTTGTGGTCATATGCGCACAGGTAATATCCAAACTACTTCTGGAAACATCCAATGTGGTAATGCACAAGAAGCAGAAATAAAAAGCACTTCTGGAAAAATACAAGCCAAAGACTTAAACCAGGCTACCATAAAAACCACCTCTGGAAATATTCAAGTAAACACCTTACAAAATGGTTCTGCTGAAAGTTTTTCTGGAAGGATACATATTCAACAAACGCAAACTATTCAATTAAAAACCCTATCTGGTGAAATTTCTGTAGGTCAAATAGACGGTTCTTGTCAAATTCATTCTACTTCTGGAAACTTAAAAATAGATACTTGTCATCTACATGCTAACTCTCATATGAAAACCACTTCTGGAAAAATTGAAGTTTTACATTTAGAAGATGTCTATGTAGAAACTAAAACTACATCTGGCAACACCCATATTAATGGGAATAATCGTAAATCTGAAATAGAACTTACTTTAGAAACCGTTTCTGGTAATATAAAAGTAAATCCTTAAGAACAAAAGTAAAAAATACGAATATAAAAAAAGAATCCATTTCTTACATGAAATGAATTCTTTTTTTCTTATTTAGTAGCTAGCTTCATAGACAATAATTTGCTAATACCATTTTCCTCCATCGTAATACCATAGACGGTATCTGCCGCTTCCATCGTACCTTTTCTATGTGTAATGACTAAGAACTGTGTTTCTTTACTAAATTTCTTTAAATATTCTGCAAAACGATATACGTTTACATCATCTAAAGCAGCTTCAATCTCATCTAAAATACAAAATGGTGCAGGATTAATTTTTAAAATAGCAAATAGTAGCGCAATGGCTGTAAAAGCTTTCTCTCCTCCAGATAGTAATAACATATTTTGTAGCTTTTTACCTGTTGGTTGTACACGAATATCAATACCACATTCTAAAATATTGTTTTCATCTTCTAGAATTAACTCGGCTTTACCACCACCAAATAATTCTACAAACACTTCATTAAAATTCTGATTGATTAATGCAAACTTTTCTGCGAATTGTGTTTTCATTGTTTCTGTCATTTCACTAATCATTTTTCTTAGTTTCGCAGCTGCGTTTTCTAAATCAAGGCGTTGTTCACACATAAAATCATAACGTTCTTTTGTCTTCTTGTACTCTTCGATAGCATCTATATTGATACTACCTAAATCTCTTATCTGATTTCTCAAACGATGTACTTCCTTGGATGCTGTTTGTACATTATTTGGTTTTGGATAATCTTCTGCATGATTTGGCGTTATCTCATATTCTTCCCATAAGTTATTTACCATTTCTGCAATATCTTGCTCTAATTTTGTCTTCTTCACGTCCATTTTCACAAGTTGCTCTTTTAAATCTTCTAACACTTTAAACTTCTCAGAAATTTCATTTTCTTTTTGTGCTAGTTCTTTATTTTTCTCAATTCTTGTTTCTTTTAATTCTTCTACTTTTTGCGTACTATTTTCTACTTGTTCTTTTATGGAATCTATTTGTGCATATAGATTGGTAATATTGGTTGCTACTTGCTCATTTTCCTCTAAAATTTTCGTAATTTGTTCTTCTTTACTGGTTCTAGCCATTTGTTGGTTTTCAATATCTATATGGATTCTTTCAATCATCTCATCAATGGATAAGTTACTTTCATCAAAAGAAGACACAGAGATTTTTAAATTCGTAATGTCAAAATTTAAATCATCCATATAGGTTTGATTATCTTTATTATCTTGTGCAAATTCTTCGATTACTAAATTTAAAGCCTCTATTTGGCTAGTTAAATTTTGGATTTCTTGTTCTTTTTCTTGTTTCTGCGTTCTATTGTCTTGTTTCGATTGTCCTAACTGGATAGTTTCTTCTTTTAATCGATGGTACTTTGTCTCTAATTTAGAAAGGTTTTCTTCAATAGCCACCATTTTTTGTTTTTCAGTTGCATAATGAATATCTACTTCTTGCAGACTACTTTCTAATGTCTCTGCTTTTTGTAAAATGGCTTCTATAGAAGTTTCATATTGTTTCTTCTCTTCTAGAAGTTCTTCCATCTGTTTTTCTAACTTTTTAATTTGTTTTTCTAAACTTTCTATTTCTCTGCCTCTACCTAAAATATTAACTGTTTTGGCAGAAACACTACCACCACTCATCGCACCAGATGGATTAATGACATCTCCTTTCAATGTGACTATACGGAAAGCATAGTGGTTTTGTTTAGCTAGTGCGATAGCGCCTTCTAAGTCTTCTACAATAACCGTTCTTCCTAATAAATTGTAAATAATCTGTTCATATTTCTTTTGGTATTTTACTAAATCTGCTGCAATTCCAATGACACCATCAATTCCTTTTTGATTGATTTGTTCTAGTTTTTTCCCTTTTACCGCTGTAATTGGTAAAAATGACGCCCTACCTAAATTATGCTGACGCAAATAGTCAATTAACTTTTTCGCATCTTGCTCTGATTCTGTTACAATATTTTGAAGAGCAGCACCTAATGTCATTTCAATTGCTGTTTCATAATCTTCCTCTACAGAAATTAAATTAGCAAGTACCCCATGGACACCTTTTTCCAAAGATTTATCCTGCTCACAGGCTAATAAAACGCTTTTTACACTTTTAGTGTAACCTTCTTTTTCTTTTTCGGTTTCTATTAAGAATTTACATTTTGCATCTTTCATTTTGATTTCATAAGCTATTTGATTTTTTCTATCCTCATACGCTTTTAACTTCTGATTACTTTTTTGTTTTTCTGCTTGTATGGTCTCTAATTCTTCCAAAAGGCTATTTCTCTTGGCTTCTATTTCATAAAAATCTTTTCCCAAATCTTGCTTTTGCATTCTTATAGCATCTAATTCCGAAATGGTAGACATGGTTTCTTGTTTTAATGCCTTTTCTCTTTTCTCTAAATTTTCATAGTAAATATCTAAGCTATTTATCACACCCGCTATTTCATATTTTTTATCAATATCTTGTTCTACGGTTTGTTTTTTAGCTTCTATTTCTAATTCTTTAGTAGATAATGTTTCACTTAATTTTTCTAGTTCTTCTTGTTTTTGCTCTAACTCTTTTTCAAATTTCTCACGATTTTGTGATAAATTTAATTTCTTTTCTTGTTTTTGTTGTTTCTCTTCTTCTAATTGTCCTATTCTAACTTTTGTCTCTTCGATTTCTTGTTCAAACCTTACTTTATTTTGCTTGTTATTTTCAATTCTTTCCTCTGCTACTTTAATTTGTGCATGAATCTTTTCAATTTGATTGCTACTTTCAAATCCTAAGTTTTGCATCTGTTCAATTTGCACAGTCATTTCATCAATTTCTTGTTTTAATAACTCTTTTGTTTGCTTTGCCTGTTCTTGTTTTTCATCTTCTCTAGCATATTGTGTCTGCATAATTTCTTCATCTTGTAGAATTTGCTCTAGTTTTTCTTTATATGTTTCTATATTATATAAAAATAACCCTACTTCTACATTCTTTAATTCTTCTCTTAAATCTAAGAACTTTTTTGCCTTTTCTGATTGTAATTTTAGTGGCTCTATATTGGCTTCAATTTCCGATAAGATATCATTAATTCTTAATAAGTTTAATTTGGTTTGTTCTAATTTCTTCTCAGACTCTAGCTTTCTAGTTCTATATTTTACAATGCCAGCTGCCTCTTCAAAAATTCGACGTCTATCTTCAGATTTGTTACTTAAAATCTCATCAATTTTTCCTTGTCCAATAATCGAATAGCCATCTTTTCCAATACCCGTATCCATAAACAATTCTAGAATATCTTTTAGACGGCAAGGTGTTTTATTAATAAAATATCCTGTCTCTCCACTTCTATAAATTTTTCTAGTTACCGTTACTTCATTATATTCAATTGGTAATTTTCCATCTTGGTTGTCAATGACAATCGAAACTTCTGCAAACCCTAAGGATTTTCTATTTTGCGTACCAGCAAAAATAATATCAGAAGAAGTAGAACCTCTTAGAGATTTCATACTTTGTTCTCCTAATACCCATCTAATACTATCTGATATATTACTCTTTCCAGAACCATTTGGTCCTATAACAGAGGTGATTCCTGGTCTAAATTCTAATACGGTTTTATCTGCAAAAGATTTAAACCCTTGTAATTCTAGTCTTTTTAAATACATGTTTTCTCCACCTTTTATCTATGAAACACACTTTTTTCAAATTGTGCTAAAAACTACTTTTTTCTTCTCAAATTATATAGTTTCTGCCCTTAAAAGTCAATAGGCAACTACTTTGTACATTTTTATGCTTTATTTTACTTTTTTTGTTAATTTTCTTTTTCTACTTGCCTTTTATGCTAACAAATGCTATGATTTTAGTAAGGAAGCAAAAAAGAAAGGCATATGAATATCGTTCATATGAAGGTTCATTTCTAATGGCAAAAGATAGTTTTGATTTTTATAGTCCTACCAATTTAAAGACTTATAATCTAGAAGATGTTATGCAATATGAGTTATCCATGCTAGAACGTTTAGACCCCTTTACCAAAAAACATAGCGAGAATGTGGCTAACTTAGTTTGTAGAATTTGTGAATATTTAAAATGTAAAAAAACATTTACGGTATACGCCACCACTTGTGCCTACTTACATGATATTGGTAAATTAAAGGTTCCTTATGAAATTCTTTCCAAACCTGGCAGACTGACTGAAGAAGAATTTGAAATTGTAAAAAAACATACTACTTATGGGTATGAAATGTGTATGAAAGATTTAAAGTTACGTCCTTATGCAGATGGTCCTTTATACCATCATGAAGCTTTAAATGGCACTGGCTATCCGCAAGGACTTACTAAAAAAGATATTCCTTATGTTGCACAATTAATTCGTGTAGCAGATGAGTATGATGCTATTGTTACGAAACGTCAATACAAAACACACATTAATATTTCGGAGACATTAAGAGATTTAATTAAAGATGCTCAGCCAACCGAATTCTTAAAAACCGTTGCTCTAGATATGTTAAAAGAAAACTACCGTGTTGGTAAAATCAATAGTGAAGCACTTCGTGCCTTATTTAAGGTTGTTATTGACGACATTTATTATGAAATTAGTGGTGTTATGGACTACATAGATTATTTAAAAGGGGAAATTAAACGTCTACAAACGATTCAAAAATATGACCAAAAGCGTAAGATGGCTAAAAAAGAAAAAGAGCAAAACTATTATGCAGAAGGTATGAAAATATTGCTAGCCCCTGGTGAAACTTTTGATAATTATGAACAAATTTTGGGAGAATATACAGCTGCTATCGATACGAGAGAACATGTTAAAGAACGTTTATATGAAGAAATTAAAATTGTAAAAAAATTGAAAGTATAAAACATACTTTCAATTTTTTAATCTTCCAGCCCGAAGCTTACGCCAAGTGCATTGTTTATTTTTCCCATTATATTCTCATCATCAATATGTCCGATTCTTTCTTTAAGTCTACTTTTATCGATTGTTCTGATTTGTTCTGCAAGTACAATAGAATCTGCTTTCAAACCACTGTTTTGTGAACCAATTTCAATATGGGTAGGTAATTTATTTTTTCCTGTTTGTGAAGTAATGGCTGCTGCAATGACGGTAGGACTATGTTTATTTCCTATATCATTTTGTATAATTACAACCGGTCTTATTCCTCCTTGTTCAGAACCAACGGCAGGACTTAAATCAGCATAAAACATATCTCCTCTTTTTATTACCATTTGTGAATCACTCCTACTATTTTTCCGTATCGAAAGTTTGATTTTTGATATATTTTAAATATGCATATCGTTTAAGATATTTCTATCTCAGTATATAGTATGTATATGCGTGTTTTTTGGTTAATATCTTGCACTAACATTTTAGTAGGTTTTCCTGTTTTTTTGTCAATATATAGTTTTTTATAGGCATCATATGGATTCTTTTCTCTATCTTTTACTTCTAATATTATTTGATTATTCTCTGTCGTCACATTAGGACTCTCTTGCTTTTTGTACGCTTCTATAAAAGCATCTAACCATAACTGATTTTCTACCACATAACTATAATTTTCATAAATTGTCGTTAATTCTAATCGTGGATTTGTTAGTTCTAGTTTTCCATCCTGATAAGTTGTCTTAGTCCCTGCTATATTAGTTGGCTCTAATACTTCTTGTTTGGCTTGCTTTCCTTTAAAAAGACTTTGTTTATCTACATATTGTGTGTTATTCTTATTGGTTTCTACTTCAATGGAAAGTGTTGCTTCATAAGATTGCATATTTAAAATGTTATCTACCATTTCTTCTTCCGATTGACTAGTTATAGTATTTCCAGTTTTAAAAAAATTATAATGTGAATTTAGAAAAAAAATAAAAATCGCCACAATTATCATTACCATTCCTATTCCA
>CATZDQ010000027.1 GCA_958417695.1 uncultured Clostridiaceae bacterium
CCAGGTACCTGTGGACAGTTTAGAGGAGGTTCAAAAATGTCTGAATTTGTGCATTTACACATCCATAGTGAGTTTAGTTTGCTAGATGGTGCTAATCGTGTTAAGCAAATTCCTGTAATAGCTAAAGAATTGGGTATGCATTCTATTGCAATTACTGATCATGGAGCTATGTTTGGTGTAATTGATTTTTATAAAGCTTGTAAGGCAAATGGTATAAAGCCGATTATAGGATGTGAGGTGTATGTGGCTCCACGTTCTAGAAAAGATAAAGACCCTAATTTAGATAGTAAATATTATCATTTGATTTTGCTAGCTAAGAATAATAATGGCTATAAAAATTTATCCAAGCTTGTTTCTTTGAGTTATACAGAGGGATTTTATTATAAACCTCGTATTGATAGGGAAATTTTACAGATGTATCATGAGGATTTGATTTGTTGTAGTGCTTGCTTAGCTGGTGAAGTAAATCAAGCTATTTTAAAAGAGAATATGGAAGAAGCTAAGCAAGTAGCCTTATGGTTTAAGGATTTGTTTGGTGAGGATTATTATTTAGAAATTCAAAATAATGGTGTGAAAGAACAGGTTCTAGTCAATCAAAAATTAATAGAACTTTCTAAAGAATTAGCTATTCCATTAGTAGCTACCAATGATGCGCATTATGCTAGAAGAGAAGATGCTTATAACCATGAAGTGTTATTATGTATTCAGACTGGTAAAAAGATGTCTGATGAAGATAGAATGCGTTTTGATACAGATGAGCTATATATAAAATCACCAGAAGAAATGTGTCAGTACTTTTCAAATGTCCCAGAGGCAATTGAAAATACAGTAAAAATCGCTGATAAATGTAATGTGGAATTTGAATTTGGACACACTATTTTACCGAATTATGATGTACCGCCAGAATTTGCTTCTCATTATGACTATTTAGAAAAACTAACCAATGATGGTATGAAAGAACGCTATGGCGAAAATTTATCTTCAGAGTTAATCGATAGAAAAGAATATGAATTATCCGTTATAAAAAAAATGGGCTATGTGGATTATTTCTTGATTGTATGGGATTATATCCATTATGCTAAAACACATGATATTTCTGTTGGTCCAGGACGTGGTTCTGGTGCAGGTTCAATTGTAGCATATGCCATTGGTATTACAGATATTGACCCGATTGCTTATCAGTTACTTTTTGAGAGATTTTTAAACCCAGAAAGAATTAGTATGCCAGATTTTGATGTGGATTTTAGTGATGAAAAAAGAGACCAAGTAATAGAGTATGTATGTCAGAAATATGGCTATGACCATGTCTCTCAGATTATTACATTTGGTACGATGTCTGCTAGAATGGTGATTCGTGATGTAGCAAGGGTATTGGATGTACCTTATGCAGAAGCGGATAAATTAGCAAAAATGATTCCCAATGAATTACATATTACTATTCAAAAAGCAATGGAACAAAACCGTGAGTTAAAAGAATTATATGAGACTAGTCCAGACACCAAAAAATTAATCGATATTGCTATGGCATTAGAAGGCATGCCAAGGCAGGCATCTACCCATGCTTGTGGTATTGTTATAACAAAAGACCCTGTAGATACCTATGTACCTTTGTATATGAGGGATAATACCATTTCTACTCAATTCATTATGACTACTTTGGAAGAATTGGGACTTCTAAAGATGGACTTCTTAGGGTTAAGGACGTTAACTGTTATTGAAGACACTAAGAAGATAGTAAAAGAAAATAGGAATATAGATGTAGAATTTGATAAAGATATGCATGACCAAAAAGCTTATAAACTATGGCAAGAGGGAAATAGTGTAGGCATTTTCCAATTTGAAAGTCAAGGTATGACAAACTTTATGAAGGAATTAAAACCAGATTGCCTAGAAGATATTATTGCTGGGGTTTCTTTGTATAGACCAGGCCCTATGGACCAAATTCCAAGATATATTGCCAATAAGAAAGACCCAGAACATGCTGTATATACCCATCCTGCATTAAAACCTATTTTAGAGGTTACTTATGGTTGTATGGTCTATCAAGAACAAGTTATGCAAATTGTAAGAGACTTAGCAGGTTATTCACTAGGAAGAGCAGATTTAGTAAGACGTGCTATGGGTAAGAAAAAACTAGATGTCATGGCAAAAGAAAGAGAAATCTTTATCCATGGACAAGTGGACGAACAGGGAAATATTATCGTGCCTGGTTGTGTACGTAATGGTATTGATGAAAAGTCAGCCAATACCATTTTTGATGAAATGGCAGAGTTTGCAAAATATGCATTTAATAAATCCCATGCAGCAGCCTATGCAGTACTTTCTTATCAAACAGCTTACTTAAAAGCTTATTATCCCGCAGAATTTATGGCAGCTACTTTGAATAGTTATTTGGGGAATTTAGATAAGGTACCTTATTATATTGAAGAATGCAAAAGACTACATATTGAAATTTTAAAACCAGCCATTAATAAAAGTGCGACTAAATTTACAGTAGAAGACGGCAATAAAATACGTTTTGGTTTAGGCAGTATTAAAAATGTAGGGACATCTGCTGTCGATAATATTGTACAAGAAAGGCAAAATAAAGGACCATATCTGTCTTTTACAGATTTCTGTGAAAGAATACAAGATGAGGCAGTTAATAAAAAATGTGTGGAAAGTTTAATTAAAGCTGGTGCTTTTGACGAATTTGAACAAACCAGAAGTACATTAATGGCTTCTTTTGAAGAAATTATGAATTCTATTTCAGATGCTTCTAAAAAGAACTTTAAAGGACAAGTTTCTATGTTTGATTTAGGGGGAAGTAGTGAAGCATCAGATCAATTAGAAAAGATGAAATATACCTATAATACTTTAAAAGAGTATTCAGACAAAGAATTGCTATCTATGGAAAAAGAAATGTTAGGTTTGTATATTTCTGGACATCCGTTAGAAGGCTTGCAAGAAGAAATCAAAGCCAAAACCAATATCGATAGTTTGCAAGTAAAAGAAGGAATGGACGAATTAGAACAAACGGGTAAATTTCCTTACCAGGATAACCAAATAGTAAAATATGCAGGCATTATTAGTAGCATTAAGAAAAAATATACTAAAAATAATAAGATTATGGCTTTTATTACTATAGAAGATTTATATGGCAGTATGGAAATCTTAGCTTTTGAGAATGCTTACCAAAGCGCTGGTAGTAGCTTGATAGAAGATAATATTGTGTTAATTGAGGGAAGATTAAGTATTAAAGAGGAAGAACAAAGTGCTACCATTATTGCCAACAAAATAATGGATTTTACAACTAGTAGTGCGATACAAGACAGTTCGGCAACTATGGGGAAAAAGACTATTCAATTTGAAATTACGAATTTAACAGAGCAGCAAAAGGATAGGTTAAGAGGTGCTATTAAGTTTTTTACAGGCGATAGGAATAATATGGCTATTGAAATTATCAATGGACAAAGAATAGATAAGGCAGGGGCTATTTATTCTAATGAAGAAATTCTTAAAGAATTTGAAGAACTAATTGGAAAAGAAAATGTAGAGTTGGTCTAAGGAGTTAAAATGATAAAATTAGAGGTTAGTAAAGAGCAAAACTTCAAACAATATATTAGAGAAAGGCTACATGCATATAATCGAGAAAAGTGCGCTTATATAGCACAAAACTCAAAGATAGAACCAAGCAATGAATTCCAAAATTGCCATGTGATTTTAAAAGAAGATGAAACCATTATAGGTGGTGCCATTGGGCATATAGCTTATGCGTGGTATTTCTTGGATGATTTATGGGTAGAAGAGACTTACCGAAAACAAGGACTAGGAACTAAACTCATAAAGAAAATAGAAGAAGTAGTAAAAAAAGAACAGTTAATGGGCGTAAGAATGGAGACTTGGAATTTTCAAGCAAGAGGTTTTTATGAGAAATTAGGTTACGAAGTTTATGCTACCTTTGAAGACTGTCCGCCTGGTACAGTAGACTATTTCTTAAGAAAGAAAATAAAATAAAGGGGTTGTTTCTATGAAATATGATATAGATTTAGGCTCTTCTACAATTAGAATCTATCAATATGAGGAAAAGTCTGTGGAACCAGAACTGGTAGAAGAAAAGACCATTTTATTTAAAGCGTATTTTACACAAGATAAGGGGATTAGTCATAAAAACTACCTTTTGCTAGTAGCTTACTTTAAAACATTGATTCAAAAATATGCGTTATCCAGGGAAAATTGCCAGATATATGCAACTGGTATTTGGAGAAAAATTTCAAAAGAACAAGCTGAAATGTTAAGAGCTGATTTTTCTGATTTAGGTTTAGATTTTCACGTAATTTCTCAAGAAGAAGAGAATACTTATTTTGAGAAAGCTATGCAAGAAATTTATGATAAAAAGAAAGTGCTAATGGTTAATATAGGGGGAAAGACAACACAATTAATGGTATATGATAAAGGAAATATTCTTTATAAGAAAAATCTATCAATTGGTGTAGCAGAAATCATGAACAATTTTCCAGAAATTAATGATGAAGAGCAACCTATAAAGATAGAGTCTATTTTACAATATGTTTTAGATATATTAGAAGAGGAAGAGATAAACTTTGAATGTGATTGTGGTGTGTTTACAGGTGGAGAATTACGCTACCCGCAATTGGTGAAGTATCATTTGGTGCCAAATGCTATTTTCCATGATGGAATTCATGAATGGATGATTTCATATGCAGATTTTGCTAAAAAGAATCAAAATATATTAGAGCAGATGTCTTTAGAGGATTTGTATTTATTAATGCCACATAATAAAAAATGGATAGATGGAGCAAAAGCAGGTAGCATTTTAGCACAAGCTATCTTTCTAAAAGCACAAGTGTCATATATTGTGCCATCTGATTTGAATATTATCCACAGTATTGTAAAAAAAGAAAGGAATTAGAATATGAGAGTACGTGTAGGGGGCGTTATCCCTATGGGAAGTGGATTTGCTTTTATGCATAGAAAAGGTGTAGAAAATCATCCTCTGGGCGAATATTATGTATTTGCTGGTGGTGGCTTAGAAGGAAAAGAGTCTTTAGAAGAAGGGGTAAAAAGAGAGATAGAAGAAGAGTTTGGTATATTAGTAGATGTAGAGGAATTATTATATACGTATGTTAGAGAAGAAAGTCCTAATCAACAAGAATACTATTTTCTTTGTAAATATGTTAGTGGCATATTTGGAACAGGAAAAGGGCCAGAATTTTCTAATGACCCACAACATAAAAGTAGAGGGAGATATTTGCCAGAAATTGTGGCAAAGGAGAATATAGAAATATTACCGCTAGTACCTCCAGAAGTGAAAGCCTCTTTATTAAGGGATATAGAAAACGGTAGATTTGATAACTATTTAAAAAACTAAGATAATAAAAGAAAGGATAAGTAAATGATTATTTTAATTGGAGAGAGTGGTTCTGGAAAAACGACAATATTAGAAGAGTTGTGTAAAAGAGGTTATGAAAGAGCGATAAATCATACGACTAGACCTAAAAGAGTAAGTGAAGAAAATTCAAAAGAAATGCAGTTTGTTACTAAAATAGAGTTTGAAAAATTATGGAAAGAAAATAAATTACTACAAAGAGCGGAGTTTAATGGAGAATATTATGGAATTAGTACAGATTCTTTAAAGGAGAATGTGGTTTGTATTTCTATTGTAGATTCTGTAAAAGATATCCAGCAAAAAGCAATAGAATTAGGAAAACAAGATATTCCGCTCACAGTTTTTTATATTTATGTGCCAGAACAAGAGCGCGTGACACGTATGTTAAAAAGAGGTGATTCCATAGAGGGGATTCAAACGAGAGTTTCGATTGATAGGGAGAAATTTAAAAGAGCCAGAGAAGTGGCTGATTATGTGATTGAAAATCAGCAGTTAGATAAGGCAGTAGAGGAAATTCTAGAACAGGTAAAAGCAAGAGGTTAGAGGATAAAAAAATGGAAAGTAGAGAATTTATTATAAGAAGGGGGAAAAGCAGATTTTCCCCCTTCTTTTTCTATAGCAATACATATAAGCAGATTACATAAAATTCGTAGATATATTTACATAATATATATAAAATAGATACTGTAAAGTCTTAAATAGACAGAGTTTTACAAAAAAAGAGTATCTATATAAGATACGAAAAAGGAGGCGTAACTATGGGTTTTATGGACAGGTTTTTAGAACCGGAAGAAAGGAAACTCAAAGTAGAAACTGTGGAAGGAGGAGAGCGGCAGGCGTTAGAAAACACGTTGCCAAGTAATGACAAACAGGTGCAGATATCTGGCAAAGGTGCAGAAGAAATTTTGCATAATGCACTGACTTCTTTGAAAGATAGGGAAGTAACTATCTATACCTTACAGAATTTGGTAAGTACATTACCAACAGGTATTAACAAGGAAGCCATCTTAGGAATCTTAAATGTAACAAAGATTCCGGTAGAAGAAATCAAGAAAGATGCACAGGAAAGGTTAACTTTGTTAACAAATGCGGAAACTCAGTTACAGCATAAGGTGCAAAACGATGTCCGTTCTTTTGAAGAACAGATTAAAGAAGCACAATTGCAAATTGAAGAAAACCGCAAGAAAAAGGCCGATGCAGAGGAACTTTTGAGAAGTTTCCAGTTACTTAAGTCAAAGACGGCAGATGAAATTAAAAATATCTTATCAACAATCGAAGCTTAAGGAAGAGGAGAGAACATTATGAATATTTTTGAATTTGTTTTAATCATTGCCGCTATTTTGGTTGGCGTAGTCTTAATCGTTTTATTAGTTACTAAAAAAGGGCGGATATATTTAAGAGCTTTTGTAGATTCTTTTTTTACAGAAGCCAATAAAAACCCGAAAATTGTATCAGAATATTACGATGATAAAATCGAGCAGTTACAAAAAAATTACGAAAAAGCAGATAATGCTTATCGGAAAGCTGCCGGTGAGAGTATGGCCAATGAAAAGCAAATTAAGGAATTGAGCAAAGAGTTGGAAAAAATCAATAAAAGCATAGTAAATGCCAGGAAAAACGGCAACATGGATGATGCAAGAATGTATGCTAATGAGGCCATTTCTTTAAAAGCAGAATTAGATGCAAAACAGGAAAATGTACCGGTGTTTAAAGAAGCTATGCAGTCAGCAGGAGATTTACGTGAAAAAGCTAAAATGGCAATTGAGAATTTGAAAGGGCGCAAAAAAGCCGATATTGCGAAAGCAGAAGCGGGAAAAGCTGCCCAGGAAATCTATTCTCAATTCGATGAAAGTAGGGTATCTAGCGATATTGACCGGATTTTAGAGCAATTTGGCGAATATGCCGATGAGCAGGAGAAGATGGGCATGGGTGCTAAAGCTTCTTGGGATAGTTCTTATGATGCACAGAAATTAAAAGCAGAAAAGAGAGCAAGAGCCAATGAAGCTGATGACTACATTCAGAGTTTAGTGGATTGCGTAAAACCCGATAACCAGTAATAAAAGCAAAGAAAAGGAGATAGACAAAATGAGAGGACGCAAATTAAACACAGCAGGCAAAGTGGTTGCTGGCATTTTATTGGCATTGATTTTATTTATCATTGCTGGTACAGCATATGTTGTAATCAGTAAAGTAAAAGACCAGCAGGTGGGTAAAGATAAAAATGAGACCAAAAAAGAAGTCGTAAAAGAAGAAACGATGACGACAGAATCTGTAGCACAGAATTCTGCTACAAAGCCGGAAGAAAAAAACGATACTATACGGATTACCATTGATGAATGGATTGGCTGGAAGAGCTTGTTAGATGCCAATGGCGGTTTAACAACAAAGCCGGATTCTATTAATGCCAAAAATGGTATTAAAGTAGAATATGTAATATCTAATGATGCTACAGCAAGCTCCAACATGTTGATTAAAGGAGAAACGGCAGCAGCAGGATATACGGTTAACCGGTATGCTTTTTTAAACCAGAAGTTTAAGCAGTCCAATGTTCCTGTAAAGATGGTATACATTACGAACTTTAGTAATGGAGGGGATGGTATTATCTCCAAATCTTCAATTACGAGTATCGAATCTTTAGTAGGCAATAAAATTGCTATTCCTCAGTTCTCAGAAGCTCAAACCTTGGTAGAATGGCTGATTGAAGCAAGTGATTTGACAGAAGAACAAAAAAAGACAATTAGAAGTAACTACATTTTAGTAGAGACACCAGATGATGCTGCAAGAGTGTTTTTCTCAGGAGAAGCAGATGCAGCAGCAACTTGGGAACCTTTCTTAACCCAGGCACAAAATACAGCAGGCGCTAGAGTACTCTTTAGTACGAAAGAAGCAACAAACTTGATTTTGGATGGGTTGGTATTTAGAGAAGATTTATTAAAAGAAAACAAAGCACAAATTTCTAAATTGATTGATGGAGCCTTAGAGGCAGCAGATAAATATATGACTGACTTTAAAGCCATTAGAGAAATGCCTTTATTTGCAGAAGAAACAGAAGAAAGCATTATTTCTATGGCAAATGGCGCTAAATTAACCAGTTGGAAACAAAATATGTCATTATTAACAGATGAAGCAATTACCATGTTCTCAGATATGAGTAGTATTTGGCTTTCTATTGGTGAAAAGGCAAACCCAAATGATGCACAAACGGCTTTTGATACTTCTTGTATAGAAGCATTAAAAGAAAAGTATGAAGAAGTAGCAGCAGAAGAGGTAGTTGTTTTCACGGAGGATGAAAAGAAAGTCGCACAGGAAAAGCCTAATACAGAGGCATTACTTTCTAAATCTCTAACTGTTAATTTCGGAGGAGATTCTGCGGTTATACAAGCAGACAGTTATAAGCCATTAAATGAGTTTGCACAGATTGCAAAGAATTTAAATGGTATTTATATTCAGATTGAAGGTAATACAGCTGATGTAGGTGGTGGACCTGAAAGTGGCAAGAATCTTTCTTATGAAAGAGCCAAAGCAATTGCACTTTATTTAGAGGCGCAGGGAATTGATGAAAATCGCTTCATCATTATTGGAAACGGAGCAAGTAACCCTGTAGCATCCAACGACACAGAAGATGGACGCATCCAGAACCGCCGTACAGATATTTTCTTTAAGAGCGGACAGTAAAGAAACTAGTTTTATAATAAAACTAAAACAGGTGGTGGCTCTACAAAAGGAGCCACCATTTTCACTAAAGGAGTAGAAAATGGAAAAATCAGTAAAACGGATAATTTCGGTTTTCGTGTTTATTGCACTATTGGTATTATGGTATTTATTAAGTACCATAGTCAATAATTCTTTATTTATACCAACCCCTTTGGAAACTATCCAAATGTGGATAACTATGGCAAAGGGTGATTTGGTATGGCATATAGTGGCTTCTTTTAAAAGAATCACCATAGCTGTTTTTTTAGCAGGAGCTATTGCGATTCCGTTAGGTCTTATGATTGCAAAAGTGACAGCAATTAATTATGTATTGAATCCAATGATTAACTTTTTACGCTATATTCCCATTACAGCATTTTCTCCCTTATTAATGCTTTTCATAGGTATTGGAGAAGATATGAAGATTTTACTTATTTTTATTGCTGTTTTTTTACAATATCTTCCGATTGTAATTCATGAATTTGAAGATGTAGATAAGCGCGTTTTAGAAACGGCTACTACTATGGGATTTAGTGATGTAAGAAGTATTTGGTATGTGGTAATTCCCTATACAACCCCAGAACTTTTAAGAAATTTTATTTCCCTATACGGTGTTGGTTGGACGTATGTAATCATAGCAGAAGTAACAAATGCTAATTGGGGACTGGGGCATTTAATGTATATAGGAAGTGCTAGAGGAAATACAAAAATGGTTTTTGCGGCATTAATTACTATTATTGCCATTAATATCTTGTTTGATAAAATAGGAAAATGGATAATTAAGAAAAAGTTTGCATGGAGGTATCGGGAAGATGAGTAAACTAACCTTAGAAGATTTAACTATCAGTTATGAACAACCGGATGGAACTTGCCAGACGATTTATCAGCATTTTTCAAAAGAATTTGCTCCTGGCATTTACACACTTTTAGGAGAGTCTGGTTGTGGAAAGACCACTCTGATGCGGACAATTGCAGGGTTAAAAGAACATGAGACAGGACGTATTTTCTTAGATGAGCAAATTTTACAAAAAGCCAATCCAGATGTGTATATGCTTCACCAGCACTATGCAGATTTTCCTTGGTGTAGCGTGTATAAAAATGTTTTGATGGCATATAAAGCTAGAAAGATAACAATTACAAAAAAAGAAAAAGAAGAAGCAATGCAAATTTTGGCTATGTTAGGCTTAGAAGGACAAGCTAACAAAAAAGTAGGTGAATTTAACAGCGAGATATCTGGTGGGCAAAGTCAAAGATTAAGCTTTGCAGTTGGGCTGGCCTTAAAGCCGAAGGTTTGGTTATTAGATGAACCGACATCCGCGTTAGACCATGAAAATATGAAAAACATAGCTAAAATCTTGAAAGCTTATCAGCAACAAAAACAGGCAATTGTTATTTCTATTACACATGATTTAAGTTTTGCAAAGGAATTGCAGTCAATAGAGATTTATTTAGACAAAGAGGCAGTCAGAATTGCCAAATAGAAAAAATAGAAAGTATGTGGTTTTATTTTCACACATACTTTCTATTTTTTTCCTTTTGGGACTTGCATTCTAAAAAAAATATGATATAATAAACAAGCTAAATAGATTTTGGTAGCATGAAAGGATGAATTGAAAATGAGTATGAAAGTAGAAAAAACGGACAAAAATAATGAATTAAAATTAAGTTTTGTCATCGAATCAGAAAAATTTGATGAAGCTATTAAAAAGGTATATGCTAAAAATGCAAAATACTTTAATATTCCTGGTTTTAGAAAAGGAAAAGCACCAATGAATATAGTTGAAAAACATTATGGTTCTGAAATCTTCTATGAGGATGCTTTTAATGAATTAGTTCCAGAAATCTTTGAACAAGAGTTAAAAGACAATAACATAGAAGCAGTTAGTAGACCAGATATAGATATTTCACAAATTGGAAAAGGTAAGGAATTAATTTTTACTGCAGTTATTCAAACAAGACCAGAAATCAAACTTGGAAAATATAAAGGTATAGAACTTAAAAAAGTAGAGTATACTGTAAAAGATGAAGACATTGAACATGAATTAGGACATATGCAAGAAAAAAATGCAAGATTGGTTAACGTAGAAGATAAGCCAGTAGAAAATGGCGATACAACTGTTATCGATTTTGAAGGTTTTGTAGATGGTGTTGCTTTTGAAGGTGGAAAAGCAGAAAATCATGAATTGGTGATTGGAAGCAATACCTTTATTCCAGGCTTTGAAGACCAAATCGTTGGTATGAAAATAGATGAGGAAAAAGATATTAAAGTAACCTTCCCAGAAGAATATTTCTCTAAAGACTTAGCAGGGAAAGAAGCTACTTTTAAAGTAAAATTACATGAAATTAAGAAAAAAGAATTACCTGCTTTAGATGATGAATTTGCTAAAGATGTTAGTGAATTTGATACTTTAAAAGAATTAAAGGCAAGTATTCAAGAAAAATTAGAACAAGAAAATACATCAAAAGCAAAATATGAGACAGAAGAAGCTGCTATTAAGAAAGTTTGCGAAGAAGTAGAAGTAGAAATCCCTTCTGGTATGATTGAGACAGAAACAGATAATATGGTAAAAGATATCGAACAAAGATTATCCTATCAAGGATTAGCCTTAACACAATATCTTCAAATGATGAATAAAACAGAAGCGGATATGAGAAAAGAATTTGAAGAGCAAGCTACTAATTCTGTAAAGACTAGATTAGTTTTAGATGCCATTATTGCAGCCGAGAAAATAGAAGCATCTGAAGAAGATGTAAAAGAAAAAGTAGAAGAAATGGCTAAAAATTACGGTAGAGATGCAGAAGAATTATTGAAGAACGAAAATTTGAAAAATTATATAGCAGATGGTATTAAAACAGAAAAAGCAATTAGCTTTATTGTAGAAAATGCCAAAATAAAATAGAGTAATAAAGGGAAAAGTTAGGGGTGAACATTCATTTTAAAATAAGGAAGGATTTGCCACTAACTTTTTACGCTTTTATACATAAAAAAGAGGAGGATATACAAATGTTAGAAAATAGTTTAGTTCCCTATGTTATTGAACAAACCGCTAAAGGAGAAAGGTCTTATGATATTTTCTCAAGATTATTAAAAGATAGAATTATATTTTTAGGAGAGGATGTCAATCCTACTTCTGCAAGTTT
>CATZDQ010000028.1 GCA_958417695.1 uncultured Clostridiaceae bacterium
CAACTTAATCAATAGCTTTCCCTTCCAATTTAATTGCCTGGCTATCTTTTGTAAGATTTCTTTTTCCATATTATATACTCCTCTTCCACACCAAATACTTGCAATTCTATTTTTGCCAGTATATAATAGAGGTATATTATATACCTTTTTTGGTGTATTTTATGAGAGATAGCATTCATTTGACGATGGGCTATCTCTTTTTTGGCTTATACAATATTTCCTTTAAATGGTATTATACTTGTTTATTTTTGCTTTTTCAACAACTTTCGACATATTTCCTAAAAAAGTTTTCGACAAAATAGTTAAATACTGGGAAATATTTTTTTCTTATCCCTAGAGCTCTTTTAAATTTACTAGTTTTCTATTATTTTTACATTTAGTCTTTTTTTAGTCTATTTTGTCGAAATAGAAATATTGTATAAATTGATTATAAAAGATAGTTGTGCCTTGGTCAAAAAAACTAGGTTTCGACAAAAAAAGAAAAGCTTTTATGCTTTTTCTATTTCATTTAACATTTTTCTTCTTAATTGGTTCCAGTTCCATCCGGATATATATTCTAGTACTTGTGAAGAATTATAATGGTATTTTTGCGCATATTGATTCCACTCTTTCACATTTGGAAATTTAAATTGTTCTTTTGTTATTTGCTGTAAACACGCATAACTTTGTTCATACCAAGCATATAAAGCATTCTCTTTTGGATAGAGTTTGGTCGTCTGTAATGTTTTTTTCGTAACGACAGTATAATAATCATTTATTAATTTTTGTATTTCCTGACTAATCTCTTGTGTTTGTTTAGCATATAAGCCATCATTTTCTATTGCTTTGGATAGCTTTTTACGTGTTTGTTTAATCTTTTTGTAAATTCTTTTTTCTGGTTCATCAAATTCTAATTTTAAGGCTTCCCAACTTTCTACCTCTAAATGAGCACATAATGTAATCGAACTATATAAAGCATAATGTTTAGCATATAAGTCCCATTCTTTTTGTGTTAGTGTATAATCTTCTTTTATTCTCTTTTTTAATTCTCTTACCGATTTTTCATAATAATTCATTTTATCACCAGTTTATTATTCTCTACGCTTTTTCTTTTTTCTTATTATAACAGTTTCATAAAACAAAATAAACTCCTTTAAAGGTACTATTTTTAAATTTCTATAGAAAAAAGAAATAGTGCCTAAATCTATTTCTTTTCTTTATTTGTTATTCTGGTATATTCGTATCCATGATATCATATTTTCTTTCATAATCTTTCGTGTCTTCGTAGGCTTTATAAACTTCTGATTTATTCTTTTTTAAGAAATTTATTAGTCCATAGACATCAATCCAGATTTGGTTGGTACCTTCTTTTTGAGATTCATCAAAGATTAATTGTAAACCAAAATGTAAATGTGGTACATTTATATTGTTAACATTTTCTTTACTACTGTATCCTGTCATTCCTAGATATCCAATGACATCTCCTGCTTTTACTACCTTTCCCTCTTCTATCTCTTTGGCAAAGGGGTGGTCTTTTCTTAGGTGAGCATAGTAGTAATATCGCTTTTTATCAAAACTTCGAATTCCTACTCTCCATCCACCATATTGGTTCCAGCCAGCCGCTTCTACCGTACCAGATTCTACCGCTATAATAGGAGTTCCTATCGCTCCCATTAAATCGTTTCCTAGGTGTGTTCTCTTGTAACCATAGGACCTACTTGCACCAAAATCATCATAATGACTAAATCCATAGTTTTTGGCAACTGGCAAGAATGCTTTTATTCCATATTTTTTTTGATAGCATTTACTTCCATCTGCTTGTATGGTTTCTATTTCATATTCACCGATATACTCTTTTAAGATAGCTTCATAACTTTCATAATAGTAGGGATATAATTTCATATTTTCTGTAATTTGTTCTATACTTTCTCCATCTTTTAGTTTTTGTACAACGGTATCTAAGTCTTTTTGCTTAAAAGATTTAAAATTTCCTCCATATTTTGCTGCTAAATAGGCAAGCAGTGTTATCCAATTAATTGGTGTTTCTCCTTCTTTTGTATGGGAGGCTATATCTATTTTAGCGGTTTTATCTAATAATTCTTCTGTTACATTAAAATCTACCCATTTAATATATTTTTTTTCTTCTACTTTTTCAGTTCCTACTTCTTGTGTTGCAAAAGATTTTAAAAGGGTAAGAGAAAAAATACTGCCTATCATAAAAATGGCAATGATGTTCATGTAGATATATTTCTTTTTTATTTTTACTGCTTTTAAAATCATAGTAAATCTCCTTTTTTATCTTCTGTATATTTATGCTATTCTTAAGACAATTATGCTTGCCTATCCAGCGAAAAAAGACAAAAAAAAGAACAAGTTTTGACTCTTGTTCTTTTATATGAATTCATATGTTTATATAAATTTCAGATTATTTTTTGTTTACTAAGTCTTTTAAAGCTTTTCCTGCTTTGAATACTGGAGCTTTAGAAGCTGGTATTTTGATTTCTTCTTTAGTTTGTGGGTTTCTTCCTTTTCTAGCTGCTCTTTTTCTTACTTCGAAAGAACCAAATCCAACTAGTTGAACTTTGTCACCTTTTACTAAAGTTTCTGTAACAACATCAACGAAAGCGTTTAATGCTGCTTCAGCATCTTTCTTTGTTTCTCCTGTTTTAGCTGCGATAGCTGCGATTAATTCAGATTTGTTCATTTAAATTACCTCCTATAAGTTTTCATATGTAGACTATTCCTTTATCTACTACTTACAATATTCGCCAATCTTTTTCAAAATCCTTCTTTTTTTCTGATTTTTTTCTTTCAAACCTTTACGGCTGTAAGTTTTTACCTCTTGCGTGCTCTGTAAGTGCTTATTTTACTGCGTTTTGCACTATTTATAAATTCCGACTTTTTCTAAAAGTTTGCTCAACTTATGTCCATATGGAATCATATTTATCTCTTCTTTTGTAAAGATTTTTAAAACTATGACGGCTATAGCGTAGACAACGATTGCTACAACAATTGCTATTATTGTGGCCATCTTTCCTGCATTTATACCTCCTAATAGTAAATAGATACCATAAGAACAGATAGACATCATGATGGTTGCTAAAACAGGTTTAGCTACAAATTTAGAAAAACTTAGTCCTAATTTCATATTGGCTCTTAAAACATTAAATCCAATAAAGAAGGCAACTGCATGACAAGCTACTGTAGCAAAGGCAGCACCTGCTGCACCTATACTTGGTATTGGTACTAGTACTAGGTTTAGTATTAATTTAAGGCCCACACCAATGGATAAGGCAATAGCTGGTACCATAATTTTTCCTAATCCTTGCAATGCCCCATTTACGGTTTGTTCTAGTACGGTAAAGATAATAGCCAGTGCACTTATCTGGAAGATAAAAGCGCCATCTGGTGCATTAGGAAATAGTAAGTTTAGAATAGGCTGTGCAAAAATCATCATGCCAATCATGCAGGGGAATCCAATTAACATGGTAACTAATAGAGAAAAGGAAACTCTTTTTCTTCCTGTTTCCATATCTCCGGTTGTTTTTGCTGATGTGATAGCTGGTACTAATGCTGTTGCAAACGCTATATTAAATGATAGTGGCAGGGATACTAAAGTATCTACTTTTCCACTTAAAATACCATATTGTGCTTTTGCTTCTACTTCTGGTAGAAAGGTTTTTAGACTTCTTACAACCGTGGTTGAGTCTATATTTCTATTTAAAGATGTTAGAATAGAACTTAAAGACATTGGTATAGATACAGAAAGGATTTTCTTTACTGTACCCCATAGACTTTTGGTTCTAAAACGTCTGGATGATACAATTTCTTTTGCTAAGTCTCTTCTTCTCATTTTGTAATAGATAAATAGATAGAAGAAACTAGTAACAGTGGCCAAGGTAGTTGCTAAGTTTGCACCTGCTGCCATAATGTTGGTATTGGCTCCTGAAAATATAGCTACCATTTCTACAACGAGCACCGTTAAGACTGTGTTAAAGAATGGCGCGACCGTTTGGGAAGTCGCGGGTGCTTTCATGTTGTCTCTACCATTAAAATATCCTCTAAAGACACTTATAATAGCCACAAAGAATATAGCTGGTGATAAAGCAACTAAGCTTAATTCTGCTTCTGGAATGGAAAGCCATACATTAGATATGTAATGTGCTCCAAAGAATAATAGTAAGGTACCTATTAGACCAATGACCGCAAAGGTAGCTAAGGCTATTTTAAAGATTCTATGAGCTCCTCTATAGTCCCCCTTTGAAGTATGTTCTGATACTAGTCTTGCTACGGCATTGGGTACACCTGTTGAAGAAAGTGTTAATAATAGTGCATATATGGAAAATCCTGCACTATAAATTGCATTTCCTTGGTCTCCAAAGCCTTCTTTATTGGTTAGATACCATTTATAAACTAATCCTAATAATTTAATTAATATTTGTGATATCATCAAGGCCATAACGCCTTGCATAAAACTTTCCCCTTTTACTTTATGCCCTCTTTGACTATGTTTGCTTCGCATGTTTCCTTCCTTTGCTTTTTTATTTAGATTTTTTCTGGAAAAAGTCTAGAAAACCTTTTATACACATGATAAGATTATATGCATAAATAGAAGATTATTCAAGTGTTTTTTTAGATTATTCGTTTTTTCTATTCTCATGCTATTCATGTATATGACTTTTATTCTTACTATTTATTTGTTTATGCGAATTTCAATTTAGTACTATGTTTGCTAAAAAAAACTCTACGACATTGCATAAAGTTTTTAGTTTTGTACTTTATAATTCTCATTCATATCCTGTTATATCTATTTCTTGCATATTCTTTTCTCTTATTATATTTCTTCTTTTGATATAATATCTCATCTTATTTTCTTTTTCAATAGAGTGTTCATTAAAAAGTAGCTTTTATCTTTTATTTTTTTCGTCAAATTTCCTTAAAACACTTGTATTTTTGCCCATTTTATAAGATAATATATATGGATAATTATAATTGAAAGTGGTGAATATTTTGCTGAAATATCTTGATAAATTTTTAAAGTTTTTAAAGACAGATAGAAATACTTTTTTTACATATATTTTAACACTTCTTTCTATTTATTTTGTAGTAGATAGATTAGTGGAGGTTTTATTTTTAATTTTTACAGGTGTTAGTGTTTCCTATTGGGGACCATTTCTATACACCTTTGCTTTAGCTTGTCCTGTATTTGCTTTTCTATTTTGTTATGGTTCCAAGTTTGTAACCTCTAACAAATCTAAAGAAACTTTTTTTAACTTATATGTTATCTCTTTGTATATCATTGCCGTGTCGATGGTTGTACAATGGGTAAATGAAGCCATTTGGCTTGGTCTATTATCTCTTCCTGGTTATACCACTATTGCTACTGAGTTTCCGGAATTGTTTAGACCTGCTTTAACGGCTATTGCTTTATATTTACCTCTATCGACTTTCCCTGTGTTATTTAACTTCTTGTATAAGAAAGTCGCTGATACGAGACTATTACAAGAGTCTATCTGGGATTATGGTGGCATCAAGTTAACAAATGTAACCGAAGGAACAGGTGCTTATGCATGCGAGATGTTTATTTGTATGGATAAAGAGACCGGTAGAAAGGCTACTATTCCAGAACAAAGTAGGTTTAATCAATTCTTAGTAGTTGGCCCTTCTGGTTCTGGCAAGACCTCTTTAGTATTTGAACCTATGATTGCTAGAGATATTGATAAGAAGTTTTTCTTTAAAACAATTGCTAAAGAAATGGGATTTACGGCTTTAAAGACTGGTATTGCTACTTTAAATTGCCCTTACCATAACGATTATATGAATAAGAATTTTACTTTAGATATGATTACGCCTGTGCAAGGTAAAGAAGCTTTATATAAGGCTTATATGAAAAAAATGTTAATTGGTAATTGTGATGGAAAATATGTTTATAAAAACTTGGGTATTACTTCTATTTCACCTGATTATGAATCGATTTCACATATGATAGAAGTTGCCGATAGTTATCATTTTTCTTATAACTTGGTAGACCCTAATAATCCCGATTCTGTTGGTTTAAATCCTTTTGTTTATAGGAATCCTATTCAAACAGCCAATGTCATTACTTATGTTCTAAAGAGTATGTATCAAAACACAACAGACAATATTCAGAAAGTAACTATCGAGAGTACTACTGTACAAGCAATTGAAAATATCTGTATTTTATTAAGAACGGTTTTTCCTATTTTAAATGGTGGCGATAAAGATTATTTACCTAATTTAAGTGATATCTTAGTTATTTTTAATGATTTTTCAAAAGTGGAATCTTATTGTAAGTTAATTGAAGAAGATGAAGATTTAGTAGAAGAATACCAAGGTTTACTTAGCTATTTTAAAAGACATTTTTATGATGATGCACCTCGTAGAAAAGAAACAGAAGAATCTGTTCAATATGCGGCTTCTTTTATTGATAATTTATTAAGATATCCTGGTGTTAAAGATGTATTATGTAATAGAACCAACAATATTAATTATGATGAAGCTTTAGCAGAAGGACAAATTACTTTTGTATGTACTAGAAGAGGTGATTTAGGTTCTTCTATCCATAAAACGTTTGGATTATTCTTTATCCTGTTAATGCAAAACTCTGTATTAAGACGTCCTGGAAATGAAAGCAATCGTGTTCCTCATTTCTTATACATTGATGAATTCCCTGAGTTCTTATCACTAGCTACTGAGCCAATCTTTACTTTATATAGAAAGTATCGTGTAGGTACAACTATTTCTTCTCAATCTCTTGCACAGTTAGGTGCAGTTAGTGAGAATTATAGAAAGACTATCGTTTCTAATTGTGTTAACAAATTAGTATTTGGTAACAATTCTATTGAAGAAAACGAATGGTGGTCTAATGAATTTGGTAATATTCGTTATTGGAAATTTAGTAATGATTACGATACTAGTAAAACAGAATATAATCAGTCCTATAAAGGTATTTCATGGGCTTGGAAAGCTAAATTTGCAACAGATAAGATTCGTTCTTTAGGCTTCAAATCATGTGCTTTCAAATGGAAGAGTAACAAAGGCACTATTGATTTATGTGATGGTAAGTTAGACTTTATGGATGCCAAATATAAAGAACCTAAACAAGAAAAGACATTTAATTTTGAAAAATTTACAACTGGTATAGCAGAAGACCCTTATGCACAAAAGCATATGAAAAAAGGAAAGTTTGACCATGATGACCTTTCAGAGGAAATCGACCCTATTCAAACAGATACATCTGATTCTAGTTTCCTATTTAATAATCAAGATGCTATTACCTTTGATTTTAAAAAGAAAAAATAAATAGAAATTTTTAAAAGTTTAAAGCGGAGATATAACCATATCTCCGCTTTCTATTTGAACGCTTCTTACTTAATTTAATTCTATCTCTGTTTTGGAATTTTGCCTGTTCCTTTGCATTGCCAGCAAGTAATACCATACAACTTAGGCAAGTGCAATTTACCAATACCTTTACATTGCTCACACGGGATTTTCTTTAATCCTCCGCATGTAGCGCAAATTGCTGTATCACTTGTCTTACAATCAGGGCAAGGCATCATTCCCTTCCCAGAACAAGTTTTACAATTCACCACCGTAGTCTTCCGACTTTTAGCAAGTATCTTGTCTCCACCACAAACATTGCAAGTCATCATAGAATCTTCCATAAGAATACCTCCTATTTTTTATGTTACTATTATAGTATATATTTTCATAAAACAGAAGTAATTTCTTTGAATTTACGAGAAAAGTACTACTCTAATATTTTAGAATAGTACTTTCTTATATAAACAAAATAAGCCCGTCCCCTATATTCCTAGTAGTTTTACTTCTACGTCTTCCATTTTGTATTTTTTGGTTGTTTCGTCTATTTTGAATTCGACTAATGTTTTGGCTAGGGTTTCTTCGTTTTGTCTTAAATCTGTTGAGAAGTATAGTTTGATTTGTGGTATTTCTACTTGGTTTACAACTATCGTTTTGAAGGTTTCTGCCATGTGTTTTTCATCTTCGCAAATCATAATTAGTTGTGGCATGGACATGAATCCTGAGTCTCCTGCTTGGAAGTTTCCATAGAAGTCTTGGTATAGTTTCATCTTGTCTACTAGTTTCTTTTCCCATTCTTCTTCTCTTCTAACAACTTCAAATAAGAATTGTATTGCTTTTCCATTTTTAGTTAGTTTGACACTTCCACCAGTTGCTTTAAATACTTTTCCTGTTTGTTTGGCGTTTAATGTTGGCTTTGGTACATAGGATTCAAATGCTTTTACTTTTCTTAAGTAGGCTATGATGGTTTGGTTTCCTGCTAATCTCTTTTTTATCATAGGAACTGGTTTTGTGTTGTCTGTTGGTTGCCATTTACATTCTGTTCCTCTAGAGTTTAATAGGTATTTTCCCATTTTTTCTAGACAATATATTCTGTATATGCCTTTTCCGTCTTCTGAGTTAAAGTAATATCTGGTTAGAATTTTAGATTTTACTAGTTGTTCTAATTTGTTGTTTAGTTTGTCTTGTGATGCTACCTCGATTCCTTTCCATTGCAATAGTTGAAAGATTTGTCTAGATGTTATAAATTCAAATTCATTGACTAATTCTAATATTTTAAAGTGGATATCATTGATATGTCCGATATTTATCTTATGTATAATTTGATTCATGGAAACATAGCCATCTTTTCCATCAAATGTCTTGATTTCTCCTTCTCGAATCGCAAATGGAGATACGACAGCTTTGATTTCATTATCTTCTACCATAGGTTAACCCCTCCTAAATAATCATTAATTTTATTTTCTTTTTCTCTGGTATGATTTTTTTGATATATACATTGACAGTTTGGCCGTAATCGATTCCTTCTTTATATTCTGCTAGTCCTACTAAGTTTGGTTTTAGTTCTACAAAGATGCCGTTTTTAGATTTTTCTACTTCTCTTGCTATGCCTATAATGGTGGAACCTTCTTCAAATTCTTTTATGTTTTCTTCCCATGTGCCTAGTAGTTCTTTGTAGGATAGAATGACTCTTTCTTGCCTCCTATCTATAGATTTTACCACAACTTTTATTTTTTGTCCAATTTTTAGTCTTTCTAGTGGACTTTTTATTCTAGCTACAGATATGTCTTCTATATGTAATAGTCCTACAATGCCGCCTCCTATTTCTACAAATACACCATATGGTTGCATACTTTTGACAATTCCACTTACAATATCGCCTTCTTTTAGTTCTGTTTTTACCCAGTTTAGAGCTTCTTTTCCTACTTCTTTTCTGGATAGTATGAATTTGTCGTTAGGGCTGACTTCTTTTACTTTGAATTGTACATAGTGGTTTACTTTGCTCATGCAAATGTTGGGTTTTGGAAATCCCGTTTCGTCTATGTTGATAGCTTCTATTTCTTCTCTTGGTATAATTCCTGTTAGGTCATTTCCAAAGTCTATATGTAAGTTATAATTGGCATCACATTTTTTGACTAGTCCTTGCATGATGTTTCCTGTCATCATGGCTTTTGTTAAATATTCCTTAGACATTGGTCTAAAATTTTCTTCCCATCCTTCGGGAATAAATTTCTGATATTCCAATTTTCTATCTCCTTTTTCTTTGGTTTATATACATTTTTTTCCTTATACTAGCATTATAGTATATCCTTTTTGGATTGTAAAGATGTTTCTTAGCTGTTTTTTATCTTCTGACTATTGGTTGTTATTTCTGGTTATTTCTGTCTATTTTTGCTTATTTTGCTTATTTTTGTTTTCTTTATTTTTTTAAGCTTTCTATTTCTTTTGGTTGTAAGTATCTCCATTTTCCTAAAGGTAAATCTTTTACTTCTATGGTTCCGACTTTACTTCTATGCAAAGCTAATACTTTTCTTCCTACTGCTTCACACATTTTTCTGACTTGTCTATTTTTTCCTTCATGTATAACAATCTCTAGTCTGCTGATTTGTTTTTCTTCGTCTGTTTTTAAAATTTTTACTTTGGCTGGTCTAGTTGTGTATTCTTCTATGGTAACGCCTTTTCTTAATTGTTCTACTTCTTCTGTAGTTATGATTCCTTTTAGTGTGACCGTATAGGTTTTTGTCATTTCATGTTTTGGGTGGGTAATATGATAAATGAAGTCTCCATCATTACTAAATAGTAAAGCACCTGAAGTGTACATATCTAGTCTTCCTACTGGTAATACTTTGGTTTTACAGTCTTTTATGAGTTGCATGACTGTGTCTCTATGAAATTGGTCTTCTACAGTAGTAACATAGCCGATTGGTTTGTTTAGTAGAATATACACCTTTTCTTCTTGTTTTTTTATTTTCTTTCCATCAAAGTATACTTCGTCTTTTTCTGGGTCTATCTTAAATCCCAATTGGTTGATGACTTTTCCATTAACCTGCACTTTTCCTTCTAAAATGGCTTCTTCTGCTTTTCTTCTAGAGGTAATGCCTTGATTGGCTATATATTTTTGTAATCTTTCTTCCATAGAGGTTCCTTTCTTTTCTTTATTGGTTTTCTGTTATTTTTCTATTATTTTATAGTTTTCAAGTTGTTCTAAAATGTCTTGTAAATAGGTTGGTAGTGGTGCTTCTATTTCTATTTGCTTTCCTGTGGTTGGGTGTTTAAATGCTAATTTTTGTGCATGTAGGCATTGTCCTTCTACTCCAAATTCATTTTTTCCATTAGAATATACCATGTCTCCTATAACAGGGTGTCCTATTTGTGCCATATGGACTCTAATTTGATGGGTTCTACCAGTTTCTATCTTTACTTCTAATAAGCTATAGGTAGTTTCTGCTTTTTGGTATCTTTTTATAACTTTAAAATGTGTAATGGCTTCTTTCCCATCTTTGGTTACTGCCATTTTTTTTCTGTCTTTTGTACTTCTACCAATTGGCATGTTGATAGTGGCTTCTCTTTCCGTTATAATACCTTTTACTAATGCTATATAGGTTTTCTTTACTTGTCTGTTTTTAATTTGTTCACTCATGGTTATATGGGCTTTATCATTTTTGGCAACGATTAATAATCCTGAGGTGTCTTTATCTAAACGATGCACTATCCCTGGTCTGATTTCTCCCCCTATGCCAGATAACCCATCTTTACATTTTGCCATAATAGCATTGACTAATGTTCCATCTGGATTGCCGTTTCCTGGATGTACGACTAGCCCTTTTGGTTTGTTTACGACTAAGATATCCTCATCTTCGTACATGATTTCAATGGGAATTTCTTGTGCTTGCAAATTGGTTTCCTTTGGTGGTTTTATTTGGATAGAAATCGTATCTCCTGCTTGTACTTTATTTGTTGGCTTTTGTGTTATACCATTGACTTGAATTTGCTTTTCTTCTAGTAGTTTTTGTACCATTGCTCTAGAGATATCTTGCATTTTTTTAGAAATATAAGCATCTATTCTAATAAATTCTTCTGTTTTTTCTACTGTCCATTGTTTTTCCATTTTTTTCTTCCTTTATTCATTCATTTGAAATATTCACATAGTATTATTTTCTTTATTTGTTATTTTACTATACTTTTATAAAAATCGCAATATCTTAAGTCTTCTATGTTTTACAATCTTCTAGTTATTTTGTTTATAGAGCTACATAAAATAGATTGAAAAAATATATAAAGAAAAAGAAAATAGAAGGTAAATAAAAAAATATATGCAGAAAGGAACTAGAAGTCATGGAAGAGAGAGGAGTCACATTAGTAAGTTTAGTAGTCTCCATAATTATTATCATCATTTTAGCAGGAATTAGTATACAGGTAACGATTGGAGAAGATGGTATTATAACAAAAGCCAAACAGGCCAAACAAAATATAACTTTAGCAGGGGAAGCAGAGGCTATGCAATTAAACCAGTTATATTATGAATTAGAAACTGGTGGTGAAATGTCAGAAGATGAAGAGTCTTCCAAAAAAGATGAAATACTTGCTTTACTACAAAAGCAAGTAGAAGAATTACAAAAACAGGTGGCTAGCTTGCAAACGGAAAATGCAGAGTTAAAGAAACAGATACAAGATTTAAATACGCAAATAGCTAATTTACAAAAAGAAATAGCCGATTTAAAAGCACAAATTGCTTCTAAAAATATAGAAATCGCAGATTTAAAGAAGCAAGTCAGTGAAAAAGAAGCAAAGATACAAGATTTACAAAATCAATTGAACAATTTAAATGCTTTACTAACCCAGACAAATGCCACAGCTGATAAAATATTATCTGGTTATAAAGCTTATAGTGGGGGAA
>CATZDQ010000029.1 GCA_958417695.1 uncultured Clostridiaceae bacterium
TAAATCTACTTGATAGGTATCTACAAAGTATAATGCTTCTTCTTCTCCACTGATGGCTCCAAAAGAAACTTCTTTACCATTTTCTATTTTGTGTGGTTTATTACGATAATCTTTTCTAACCATAATTCTACAATTCGCATCATTCCAGTCAAATCCATGTTCTTGGGTATAGTTGTCTAAAAATTCTTCAAAACGTTTGTGGTTATTGATGGTTGTAAAAACGATTTGGTAGTTTTCGTCTAATAAAGTAATATGACAGTCACCAATTGAAAAGGCATATAATTGATTATTCACTATTCTTCCGCCTACCGCTTCACAGCAGTAATAATCTTCTTTTATATAATCAATTATTCTGTCTTTGTTTAATTTTGCTACTGCTTCATTTGCTTTCTCCACTGCTTTTCTAATTACTTCTTTATTAATTTGTTCTTCTGCTTTGTTTTGAATTTGCTCAACGAAAGTCTTTGCTGTCACTCTTGCGGCTTCATAGGCACCACTAGGATTTGGATAACTTTTTACCCATTTAATAGTTTCCTCTTTGGTCTTAGGATAGGGTACCGCTTGTCCATAGATATTATCTCTTGTTACACCATCTGCTACACAGAAACTATTTTCTTCTACTTGATAAGCGTCTTCTGCTACAGGTGCTAGTCCATATTTTGTAAAAATACTATTATCAAACATTTTAGCAAATTTTAGTTTGAACATTGCTACTCCTCCTATTTTATTCTTGATATTCTTTATCATGTTGTGAAATATTTTGATACATTTCTGCATCTGGTCTAGACATATCTTCTTTAACTTGTTTTGGTAGATAACTTCTAATATCACGAACGATTTCACAATAGTTGATGGCATCATTATACTTTTCTTGTATAATTTTTTCTACAATCATTTGTTGTGCTCTTTGGCAAGCTGGTACTTTTAAGCTTTCGCTTAAGCAGTAAAACCATCGCATTTCTTTTAGCACTTCTACTTTTTCTTCATAACTTAATACTTCTGAATCAATAAATTTATATAACATGTATGACATGTTCTTGGCATAGGTATAACGGTAGAATGCTAATTGGCCTTTTTCTTTAAATTCTTCATAAATCGCTTTATAAGCTGTATTGATTCCTTCAAAATATCCTTTTGAACGCATATGAGAAACAGATGCCCCTTTATGGCTATCAATTTGTCTATAACAATACATAATATGTGGTATATAATACGCGGTTTTTGAATTTAAGAAACATCCATTAACAAAGTAAGCATCTTCTGCTGGTACTCCTTCTAGAAATTGTATATGGTGTTTTTGTACAAAGTCTCTTCTATAGATTTTATTACAAGAAGAACCATTTAACACAAAGAAGGATTTCGTATAGTCTCTAATATCTAATCTAAATTCTTGGTATTTTTGCGTGTTAAAGATTGGTTTTTCCCATAGAGTTCCGTCTTCATCGGTATTAATATAGTTGGCTATTATAAAGTCTGCTTGTTTATTTTCAATCGTATCATACATGACTTGTATGGCATCTTCTGGGTAAAAATCATCAGCATCTGCAAACATTAAGTACTTTCCATGTGCTAATTCCATCCCCTTATTTCTAGCAGTTCCTGCAATTTTATGATTCTTGTCCAATTTTACAGAAATGAAATTTTCATATTTTGCTGCATAGTCATCCATGACGTCTCTACTGTTATCTGTTGAACAATCGTCTACCATTATCACTTCTATTTTGTGATAGTCAAATGTTTGGTGAATAATCGATTCTAATAAGTCCCCTAGATACTTTCCTGCATTGTAAACTGGTATTGTAATTGTAATTTCATACATGTGTTTTGCCTCCTTTTTATCTGCCACATAGTATATCATATACTGTAAAATTTTTCAAATGAATATTTTCTTAATTTATTTTTTAGGTTTTTTTCTTAATCATAAAGAGATATACCTTTTAAGATATATCTCTTTTTCTCTATATTTGCTATTTCAACACTTAGTTTTTATCTTCTAAACGTTTGCATTCTTGTTTCGGTGCTATACAATTTTGTGGATTTTTAAAGCTAAGATACCAGCTCATGCCATTTCTATCGGTTTGATTTTGTTTGTTTCTTTGCTCTAATTCATCATATGTTTTGGTAATATGTTTAGATTTAATACCTGTTACCTTCGAGGTTTCGTCAATATAATTGTTAATATAGTTGATTTCTGACTGTTCAATTTTAATACTTACGCCTCCTAATGCATTGACAGCTTCTGCGACTAAGTCAAAGTTAACCGTTACAAATTCTTTTATGTTTAAATCTAAGTTAGTGTTTAGTGTACTAATGGCTAATGGTGCTTCTCCATATGAATACGCATGTGTAACTTTGTCTAATCCATGTCCTTCTATTTGTAAATAGGTATCACGATATACGGATAATAATCTGACTTCTTTTGTCTGGTTATTAATACTAGCAATAATGATACAATCACTTCGATTACCTTTTCCTAGATTATCATCTCTACTGTCGACTCCAAATAGCGCAATATTACGATAACCAGATAGTTTTTGGGCTACTTCTTCTGAAATGTCTAGGTCTTCTTCTTTTATATCGACTTGTTGCATCTTCCCTAACTTATCCGCCATATACCAGTATGCACCACCAACTACGCCACCTAAAATGATAATTAATATAAGCATAATGACACCAAATATTTTTAGCCCTTTATGTTTTTTTTGCTTTGGCTTTTTATTACGCATAGTTGATTGTTCTTGTCTTTCTTCATAATTTCTTCTTTTTGGTCTGTCTTCTCTACTATCTGCTGCATGTTTTGCTCCCATTCTTTTTCCTCCTTTGGTTCTATGTTACACTTTTGACCAGAACCAATCTAAGCTATTATCTATACTTTTCTTTTTATTTGCCTTTGTTTCTATATCATCAATCCATAAATAACAGAAAAATGAAATTAGAATAAAGGCAAAGTCTACTGCTATACTAAATGCAATAGTTGCAGTTAACCCTTCAATTGTGCTATCTATAAAATAGAATTCAATAGCATGTCCTACTAATAAAGTTAGGAAAACTAATAACATAATACAAGGGAAAATGCTCTTTTTTGTTTCCTTTCCTAATAAGATTACTAGAACAAATAATACTAGTGCTAGTAAAATAGATACGGGATTTGTAAAATTAATTAATGGCGTCATTTGTGTGCCTCCTTCATATTTTTTTCTTTTGCTTTTTTCTTATTCTTTTATTATAACATATTCTTTTTATATTTCAATAACCTATATTTTATTTGCTAAAAAATTTTGTAAACCATTTTTCTTTATAGGACATTGGGCTTGGTATATCTATAGCTTCATCTTGAAGTATTTTCTGTGGATTTATAGTAGATAACATGGTATAGGCTTCTTCTCCTATCCATTTTTGTATTTCATGCGTAGCTTCCTCTATTTTTAAGTAGATATGTTTTGGTATATGGACATCCGTGCCTAGTAAATGTACCATTTGATGTTCTAGTAAAATTTTGACAGTTTCTTTGCAAGTTTTTCCATATTGTCCTAGAACACTTCCATAATTCGCTTGCAATAAGACACCATCTTCTATGAGTGGAATTAGTTTGTTTGGGTCTTTTTGTACCCACCCATATCTTTCAGGATGTGCAATAACTGGAATTTTTCCTGCTGATAAAATTTGATATACCACTTCTGTTAAATTAACACATTCTGTATTCATTGGTAATTCAAATAACACGTAACGTGTTTGGTTTAAAGTGCTAGCTTTTTTGGTATCCATTAATGTCAGGATATCTGACGTTATATAAATTTCATTTCCTGGATAGATTTGTATATTAACGCCTTCTTTTCTTAATTGCTCTTTTATACTTTCTATTTTTTCTAAAATGGATATGGTTTCTACTTCATAGTAATCTTCCATATAATGTGGTGTTAGGATAACATCTGTAAAGCCTACTTTTTGTGCTTCTTTTAACATTTCTACAGAATCTTCTATTGTTTTAGCGCCATCATCTACATCAAATACAATATGACTATGTACATCTACCATCTCTTATTCTTCTCCTTTTTTTAGCTTCTCCTTTTCCTCATGAATGTAATCGTTCATTTGTTTCAATAATTCTGCTGGTGTTGGTTCTACTCCTGTTGTACGATTTTCTTTTTGTTCTTTAGACATATCTTTTTCAAAATCATAAATGGTAGATTTTGGCGTATTGCCTTCTTTATTTTGTCTAATGACTTCCTTTGCTTTGGCACGTACATTTTCTTTGTTATGGTCAATTTTAATTTGTTCTTCTTGTTTGCTAATGATTTCTTTTTTCGTTTTTAAATTTGTGTTTCCTGAATTACCATAATAATAAGTCGTGTAATATTCTTTTTGCGTTACTGGCATTTTATTAATCACTACCCCTGCAATTTTTCCACCAACATTTTCAATATCTTTTTTTACCTTTTCTAGGTCATCCATTTTGGTTTCTTTATAGGCTGTTACAATTAAAGTGGTATCTACATATCTAGAAATAATAATAGCATCCGTTACTAAATTACTTGGTGTACCATCATAAATAACTAAATCACATACTTGCTCTAAAGTATTCATGGCATTTACCATCTGTTCTGAAACTAATAATTCTGATGGGTTTGGTGGAATGTTTCCTGCTGGTATTAAGTATAGATTTTTTACTTCTGTCTCACGTATATAGGATAATACATTAGGATTACTATCTTCTCCATTAGAGTTAATACCGGATAAGAAATTAGATAGGCCTGGTGCAGGTGCTACACCAAATATAGAAAATTGTCTTCCCTTTCTCATGTCACAGTCTACTAGAATCACTTTCTTACCGGCTTGTGCAAAGGCAACTGCTAAGTTAGAGGTAATCCAGCTTTTTCCTTCTGATGGTGAAGTACTAGTTACTAGTAAAGATTTTAATCCCTTTTTGGTATTCATAAATTGTATATTGGTTCTTAATGTTCTAAAAATTTCTGAAATAGGAGATTTTGGGTCTCTATAGGTTATGACTTCTTTTTTCATTATCTTTTTCCTCCCTTGCTCATTTTAGTAAAACTAGTATCAAAATCACATAGTGGAATAGAAGTAAGAACCGATAATCCGATTTTCTTTTCCACGTCTTCTTTATTTTTAACAGATGTGTCTAACATATTGGCTATTAGTGCATAAATAACGGCTATAACCACCCCTATAAAAGCAAAGATAACTAAGTCTTTTAGGTGATTGACGTTGTATGGTGAAGTAGGCACTTCTGCTTTGTCCCATACTTGTACATTGTTAATGTTATATACGCCATTGGCTACTTTTTCTATAAAAATATCTGCTATTTCACTAGCAATTCTTTGTGCTACTTCTGGTTTTACATCTGCTACGGTAATTTTAATTAAATCTGTATCTTTTACAGCGCTAACTGTGATATTGTTTTTCAAGTCGGCTTCTGTCTTTTGAATTTTCAAGTTACTAATAACTTCGCTTAAAATATTTTTACTTTTTATTAATTCTGTATAAGTAGATACTAATTTTTGATTTAAAGTAAGGTCTGTTGTAGTAATCGTATCTCCGCTATTATTGCCTGTTGAACTTGTAGAAGATTTTGCTAAAATAATGGTGGTTGCTGATTGGTATTTGGGTGTTACAAAGATATAAGAGTAGATAACACCTATGACTATAAAGATAGCCACTATCACTAGGATATATAGTCTTCTACTCCAAAATATATTTAGTAATTCTTTTAAATCTAATTCTTCCATGTTTTTCTTTCTTCCTCTCGTTTATTTTTATCTGTCTTATTATATCGAATATCCTATACTTTTGGCAAGTGCTTTTCCTATTTTCTTTCATGTTTTTTAACTATTTTTTTCCAAAGAAAAACCACCTAGAAATATAGTGGTTCCTAGGTAGCTTTTTTATTATTTTTCTACTATTTTAGTGGAATAGAACGATAACGAATATAAGCTATAATACCAATTCCTAAAATAACTATAAAACCAAAGACCATTCCAAGGCCACTTCCAGTTTGTGGAATTGTCGTAGCTGCTTGTGTTTTATCTTTTGGGTCTACTTTTACTGGTTCTACAGTTATATTACTGGCTGTATTGGTTTGGGTAGTAATGTTGGTATTAACAACAACATTTACAGGAATATTATTTGTGTTTTGTGTATCATCCTTATTTTCTTGTGTTTGATTGGCTAATAAAGTATAAGTCATGGTTTGATTAACACTGGACTCTTTAGTTCCATCTGAAATAATTAAATTACTAACACTTACTTTTGTTGTTTTAGCAGTTGCTCCACTTTTCAATTTTAGGCTAATTTGTGCTATATTGGTATTGGCTTTTGCTTTTTTTGTGGTAGATAAAAATTTACCTGTGGCAGGTTCATAATCTGGTGTTTCCCAATCATTTAAAGCGGTAATGGTTGCACTTTCAAATACACTTTTATCATAGCTTAAGGTTCCTTCATAGCCTAAAATACCATCTGCATTATAGTCACCTAATTTCAAATAAATAGTAACGGTTGTTTGATTTTTTGCTATTTGTGTACTGCTTGTCTCTACCTTTACATTAAAATCACTTGCTGCCTCTACCGTGTAAGAATTCACTATTATCATACAAACCAATAATAAAATTATTAAAAATATTATCTTCTTTCTCATAATTACTCCTATCTCATATATAATTTCAAATAACAAATAAATTATATAAGATTGAAGTTTTTTGTCAATAATTGTTACAAAAATGACATAAAGATAACATATTTGTGTAATATTATAAATTATTAATTATCATTCTAGTTATATTCATAACATCTTTTATATCTATTTTCCCATCACTATTTGCATCTGCAGCCTCCTTCTGTTCTTCATTTAATCCAGATGCTACAATAACATATCTTTTTATCTTCATAATATCCATTATGTTTGTTAATCCATCTTTTGATACATCCCCTTTAATAATCAATGTATAATTATTTTTTCCTACAGTTAGAATATCACCTGTCTTAATTATATCATTTTCATCTAATTCATTATTTTGATGTTGTAACTTTAAGTTTTTATCAATCATTGCCGTATCAAAAAACTGTTTCTTAGTCGTATTTGGTAAGATTTCTTTAATATATTTTTCTTTTATAATCTTGTATTCATTTATATCTTCTATAGATTTTTCTTTTATCTCAAATAATATTGTAGTTGTATTTGTTGCTCTATCTGTAACTTCTAGTTTATATTTGCCATATGCTGAAATTTTTGTATTTGCTTTATAGTCTTCTACTTCTTTATCATTCAAAAATAATTTTGCAGTTTGTATATCTTCATCTTCCAATATTGGCATAACTGGATTATTATATATTTTATTATTTTCTACTCCTTTAATCTTTGGAGGTTCTTTATCAATATTTATTAAATATGTATCTTGTACATGATTTCCTGCAATATCTGTTGAATTAACTATTATTTGATAGTTACCTGTTTTATTTAAATTAATTTCTTTATCTCTTATTATCTCACCATTAACCATTAATTCATTTTCTATATTTTTCACTGTATCTAATTGTATATGAATACTTTGATTTGTTAAACTACCACTCTCATATTTTTTACTATTCTCATCTTCCATTTGTAATATTGCTCTATTTGGAATATTTATTTTTATATCAATCTTTTTAAATTCTTCAAATACATTTAAAAATGGCTTTATTACTCTTCCTGTCTGTGTTTTATATTCTTCAACAATTATCTCAGATGGCAATTGATATCCAGATTTAATTAAGTTTTCGCCCCCTTGGCCTGTCACATTTGTACTGTTATAGAAAATATAAAATTTCGATGAAGAATCTAACATCTTCTCATCATTTATGAAAAGATTATTAATATATATACTTGGTAACACCTTATTATACCCATAATCATGTAATATTTTTCCATTATTATATCTAACTTTAAAATCTATCAATTTAGACATTTCACTTGTTGTATAACTACATTCTTTAATATATATTTTCCCATCCCAAGTACTTCCATAATCATCTCTTAAGGTAATAAATGCATTTGTTGCAACACTTGTGGTATTACTTATATTTAAAGTGCCACTTCCTACTACACATATTCCTTTATCCCCAATTTGACAATTGTTAATTGTAAGATTGTGTACTCCACAATGAGCATCTATTCTATTTAATCTACAATCCTCATAAGTAATATCTTTTGTATAGTTAGAGCCTGTTATTCCCCATCTTTCTGAATCTGTAATATTATCAGATGTTACAGATTCAATTTTCACATTAGTGGCTCTTTCAATAATTAAATCATAACTAGACATATTTTCATATTTATGTGCTACCAAATTACAATTTGAAATTGTAATTTCACATGCATTTCCAATTCTAATAAATCCATAATACGGAGCCCCTGTAATGCTATCATTATCTAATATATGCTTAACATTTTTTAGAATTGTATTACTCCTATCACACACAATATTTCTATTATAATATCCTGTTTCTTGTTCCTTTTTATATGGGCTTAAATTAGTTTGAAAAGTCCCATTTTGAACAATAATTGTATCCTTTGGTATAGGCATAATAATTATTTTCGTGATTTCTTTAAAATCCCATTGAACTTCATTTAATAGTTTTCCTGTATTATCTATTTCGAAGATATCTTGCTGCTCATTACCAATATTTTGCTCATCTCCTGTTCTTATAAACTGTTTTTTATTAGAATTGTATACTTTGCATAAAGATTTTCCATAACCTGCTAGCTCTGGAATTCTTTTCGTTTCTTTATTAATTTCTATTTTTGATAAAATATCTTTGTCTTCTATAATTTTTGTTTTTTCTGTACTTCTTATTTCAATAATTGGTTCTTTTCTTGTCTCCAAACCGACTATGTCTTCATCATGGATAATAAACTTTGCTCCATTCCAATCTGTATTAGTCAGAATTGTTATATAACCGTTATTTTCTAAATTAAATATATGATATTGTTCTCCGGTTGCTTTTACGTCATAATTATATTTATTAGCAAATTCATGGGTTTTTTTTATTGCTATATAATCATCTTGAATACCATTTCCTAATGCACCAAAATCTTCATATGTTACATATTTAACATTCGTATTTATATCAATATGTGGAATAATGTTTTTTTCATTTTCTATGTTGGATTGCTCCTCTTGCATTTTTACTTTGTCATTATCTACATCTTCGTATTTTTCAAATCTTTGTTGTTCTACTCTAATATCAGTAGCCTCTTTCTCTTCTATTTCTCGTCTTTTTATTTCTTCTAATTCTATTTTTTTAGCAATTTGCTCTAATTTTACATTTTCTATATTTTTATTATTCTTATTATATGCATTTAAAAAATATGTAATTGACAATATTAGTAGTATTCCGACAAATATATATTTTTGTTTTATGAATATTTTTCTTTTTTTCATAAGTTTAAAACCTCTGTTTCTATATTTATTTATGTCATAAATAACTTTTATAATAAACTATCTGAAATAATATCTACTATTCTTTTGCTGGCTTTTCCATCTCCATAAGGATTTGAAGCCTGACTCATTTTGTTATACTCTTTTTGATTTTCTAATAATATTTTTATTTCATTATAAATTGTTTCTGTATTTGTTCCTACTAATTTTAATGTTCCTGCCTTAATTCCCTCTGGTCTTTCAGTTGTATCTCTCATAACTAAAACTGGTTTTCCAAGAGATGGTGCTTCTTCTTGAATTCCCCCACTATCTGTCAATATTAAATATGATTTTGCTAGAAGGTTATGAAAATCTATAACTTCTAATGGTTCTATCAATTTTATATTCATATTATTACCTAATATTCTATTTGCTATTTCTCTTACAATTGGATTTTTATGTATAGGATAAATAACTTTTATATTCTCATATTCGTTAACAATGTTTTTTATTGCCGTAAACATATTTTCTAGATGCTCTCCTATATTTTCTCTTCTATGTGCAGTTAATAGTATTAAACGATCTTTTCCTACCCATTGTAAGATGGAATTAGAATAATCTTCTTTTACAGTAATTTTTAGAGCATCTATTGCTGTATTTCCAGTTACATATATATTCTCTTCATTCTTTCCTTCTTTTAATAAATTTTGCTTTGCCATTTCTGTTGGTGCAAAATGATATTTTGCAATAATACTGGTTGCTTGTCTATTGAATTCTTCTGGAAAAGGAGAATGAATATTGTATGTTCGTAATCCGAGCTTCTACATGTCCTACTGGTATTTGCATATAAAAGGCACACAAGGCAGTTACAAATGTTGTACTTGTATCTCCATGTACTAATATTAAATCTGGTTTTTCCTTTTCTAATACCGGCTTAATTTTTTCAATAATATTAATTGTAATATCAAATAGTGTTTGCTTCTCTTGCATAATATTCAAATTATAATCTGGTATTACTTCAAAACAGTCTAATACTTGCGTCAGCATTTCTTTATGTTGACCCGTTACACAAACAACAGTTTCTACTTCTTTTCTCGTTTTTAACTCCTTTACCACTGGACACATTTTTATTGCTTCTGGTCTTGTCCCAAATACCAACATTATTTTTTTCATAATTTTTCTTCCCTTCTTAATAATGTATAATTTTATTTCTTACATTTTTCCATTTATTCCTCAAAATATAAATACCTTGATAAATAGTGTCTGAATACAATTTATATATTAAATAGCATAAGCTTAAATAAGCAATAATAGTAATCCAATTAAATTGAAAGAACGTGTTATATAAAGCATATATTATTGTAAAAAAGATTAATATAAAAATTTTTTTCAATTTAAAATCAATATAGTAATAGTGATTAGCTATCAGTGTTCTTAATATAAAAAATAGAATATAAGATAGACCTGTAGAAATAGCAGCTCCCTTAGAACCTATAATAGGAATTAAAATAACATTTCCTATAACATTTACTATACAACAGCAAAAAGTTATAATAATATGCATTTTAGATTTTTTTGCAAAATTAATTCCATTTACAGTTGTCTCCGATATAGTATTCATCACTGGTTCAAAAACTAAAAAAGGTAAAATATATGCAGCTAGTCTATATTGCTTATCCAAAAACATAGAAATAATATCCTTAAATAAAATCATGTTTATAGCCATAAAAAACATGATAACTGTTATAAATTGATTTCCCTTTATAAAAAATTCCTTATTATTTGGTTGTTTTTCATAATGTTCCATTGACATAGGTGCCCACAAAGTATTGAATACATTGTTAATTATAGAAAACATAGATATTATATTTAATGCTCCTGCATATATTCCTACATCTTCATATGTGCCATAATGTTTTATGGTTAATTTATCTGCATATTGGAACCCCATACTTAATATTGATGAAAAAATAAAAGGATAACCATATTTTAGAAGTTCTATCTTATTAATTCCTTTTGTACTTATATTTTTGTTAATATATAATTTCCTCTTACATAAAATTCCAATGACAACAGTTGCAAAAGTAGAAAAAAAAGTAGAAAATATAAGTATTAGGTAATAGTCTTTTTTTATGATTAATATTAATGTAATAGCCAAAATTGTATATATAATTTTACTCAATACATTAAGAAATGAAAATAATTTTGTATTCATTTCTAATCTCAAAGTTAATAATACAAATCTTTGTAATATAAGTGAAAATAGATTTAAAATAAAGATTAATAATACTATATTAGTATATTTTTCTTCTACTTGTAACATATTTCTTCCAAATATTACAATAAATATAGAAACGATGCTTGTTAGTATAATAGGCCATTTTAGGCAACTATAAAAAATTCCTCTTTTATATATTTCTTCATTTGACTTATAGAAAAATCTTACATATGCTTGATCTAATCCTAATAGTAGTATAATATATGCTATATTAGAATACATATTAAAAAATGATAGTTGTCCATATTCTGAAGGATTTACTAATCTAGTAATAATAGGAACTGTTACTAGGCTAATTAATATATTTAAGCCTGTTCCAATAAATAATGTAAAAAAGTTTTTAAAAAATCCCTTCATTATGTTTTCTCTCCTATTTTTTTAGTTTTTAACACATTCCCTATATAAAAGAAAAATAGTATATTACACATCATCATTCTAGTATCCAAGAATAGTAAATTTTCAAACAT
>CATZDQ010000030.1 GCA_958417695.1 uncultured Clostridiaceae bacterium
ACTATAATGACTTTTTGCCAGGTGGAGAAGATGACTTTATAAGATATGCAGATAGAGAAAGTAGAAAAAGTAAGGTACTTAACAAACTAGATATTCCAGTGTTAGTCATATTTGGGGATAAAGATGAATGTGTATTAACAGAAAAGATAGATACTGTAAAACGATATTTATATAACAATATAGAAGATTGTAATATACAAATTATTAAAGAAACGGACCATTCTTATACAGACAAATATGAAGAATTAGCTCAAATTATTAAAAATAATATAGAATAAGTGTCCATGCGGACCAGGTCCCAATGGACAAAAATGTCCATTGGGGACACAGATGAAAGAGAAGGAGAGTATATGAAAACTTGTTTAGTTCTTGAAGGCGGTGCGATGAGAAGTTTATATACTTCTGGTGTGCTAGATGTGTTTATGAGCCAGAATATAGATATAGATTGTACAATTGGTGTTTCTGCTGGTGCTTTGGTTGGTTCAAATTATGTTTCTAATCAAAAGGGTAGGGCTGCCTGTATTAATATCCAATATTGTAAAGACTCTAGATATATTGGAGTTAAAGCATTGAAAAATAATAAGGGATTATTTGGCTTTGATTATTTATTTGGAGATATTTGTAAAGTGGAGAAACCTTTTGATGAAGAAGCTTTTTTTAATAGTTATAAAAGATTTGTAGCAGGTGCAACGAATTGTGTAACTGGGAAGACAGAGTATTTTGAAAAGGATAGAGAGAATTTATATAAAATATTACAAGCTTCTTCTAGTATGCCATTGGTTTCTAAAATAGTTGAAATTAATGGACAGCCTTATTTAGATGGTGCTATTGACTGTAATGTTCCAATTGATTGGGCTTTAGAGCAAGGCTATGAAAAAATTGTAACGGTATTAACGAGAGATAAAGGCTATCAAAAAGAGCCAGTTCCGGATAAAATGAAAAAAGTGTATAATAAGGTTTATAAGTCGTATCCATATTTGGTAGAAAGTATTGGCAATAGACCTGAAAAGTATAATCAAATATATCAAAGAATTCAAAAATTAGAAGAGGAGAAAAAGATTTTTGTTTTGCAACCCAAAACACCAATAGTTGTTTCTAAATTAGAGAGAAATCCAGAAAAATTGAAAAAATTATACAAGCAAGGAATAGAAGAGGCAGAAGAAAAATTACCAGCGTTAAAACAATACTTAGGATATATATAATAGTAAAAAACCTAAAACAATTTCTAGTTTTAGGTTTTTGGTGTTTTTCTGTTTTTAAATGATTGATTTTCTGAGTAATATAGTGTATGATTACCAAGAAAAAAAGAAAAGGAGCGTGTAAATTAGATGGATTACGAAGAGAATCTTCAAAAAATCATAGCTTTAAAACAAAAATTGGATAAAATAGGTGAGTCCCTTTGACATAGAGGCTCTACAAAAACAATTAGATACATTAGAAAAACAAACAACAGATTTAAATTTTTGGCAAGATAATGAGCATTCTAGTGTTATATTAAAAGAAATTACAAATATAAAAAGTAAAACAGAGACTTATAGGCAAGTAAAAAAAGAATTAGAAAATATAGAAGAGTTAAATCAGTTATTAATAGAGGAAAAAGAAGAATCTTTAGAAGAGGATTTAAAAAAATCTACTAAGAAACTAGAATTAGAAATTGAAAAGCTAGAAATAAATACCTTACTTGCAGGGAAATATGATAAAAATAATGCTATAATTACCCTGCATCCAGGTGCAGGAGGTACCGAATCACAAGATTGGGTAGAAATGCTATATCGTATGTATACAAGATGGGCAACAGATAATGGGTATATGGTTAAAGAACTAGACTATTTAGAGGGGGAAGAGGCAGGTATCAAAAGTGTGACAGCTTTAATAGAAGGAAATTATGCTTATGGCCATTTAAAAGGGGAGATGGGAGTACATAGGCTAGTGAGAATTTCTCCTTTTGATAGTGGGGGAAGAAGACACACTTCTTTTGCTTCTTTAGAAGTCCTACCAGAGATTACAGAGGATGTAGAAATGTGCATTAATCCAGATGACTTAAGAGTAGATACTTATCGTGCTTCTGGTGCAGGTGGACAACATGTAAATAAAACTTCTTCTGCCGTGCGTATTACCCATTTACCAACTAATATTGTCGTCTCTTGTCAATCTGAACGTTCACAGATTCAAAACAGAGAAACCGCTATGAAGATGTTAAAATCTAAATTGCTAGATTTAAAAGAAAAAGAACACAAAGACAAAATAGAAGACTTAAAAGGTGACCAAATGGATATTGCTTGGGGGAGCCAAATTCGTTCTTACGTTTTTTGTCCCTACACTATGGTCAAAGACCACAGAACAGGCTATGAAGTAGGAAATGTACAAGGAGTTATGGATGGAGATTTAAATGGCTTTATAGAAAGCTATTTAAGATGGAATACAGAAAATAAAGGAGAAATATAAGGATGTTTTTTTTAAGTAATGATTGGTTAAAAACACGCATACATTATTATGAAAGAATTGTGGAGTTAAAATGGGATATTTGGTTTTATTTTAATGCCGTAGATGCCATTATGTTTGGAGCAGTTATTTTATTTTTAATAATAGGGGTTATTTTATATGCTGCTTGTAATATAAATCACTATATAGATCCATTTTTAACTATGAAAAATATCTATACGGTGATGCATGCGGTTTTTATTGTAGGATTACTTGGAATTTATGTATGGTTTATGAAAAAAGAAGTAGATAATGATAAAAAAATGGAGCAAATAGGGCATATCCTATTTTTATCCATATGTCTATTACTAAGTAGCATTATGGCATATTGTTTTTGCAATTGGTTTATAGCAAACCATATGACACAAGTCTATGCTTGCAATACAGGTATCTATCAAACAAATATGCCGTTATTACAGGACTTTTCAACAGGATTTAACAACTTCTTTTATAAAACTTCTTTTTACATAGCAGGGGCCATACCTATCCTAATATTCATTTTGTCTACTTATGTCAGTGCTACTTGGTATAAACGTTTAAAAAGGGGAAAACAAGTCACTAAACAAACAGATATCTTATTTGATGAAGAAGAAAATGTAAAAATGTGAGAGCAACTTTCATCAAATAGAATATAATAAATTATAGCCATATTTATAATTAAATAGGAGTTTATAAATTATGAAGAAGGTGCCAATAAATATGGACACAATAGTTGTATTAAAATTTGGAGGAAGTAGCGTAGCGGACAATTTAAAATTAAATGTGGTTGCGCAAAAGATTATTGATTTATATGAACAAGGAAACCAGGTGGTTGTCGTGGTTTCTGCACAGGGAAAAACAACCGATACGCTTATCAAAGAAGCAAAAGAATTGTCTGCCATACCAACAGACAGAGAATTGGATGTCTTATTAAGTACAGGAGAACAAATTTCTATGTCAAAACTAGCCATCCTATTAAATAGATTAGGCTATGAGGCAATTTCTCTTACAGGTTGGCAAGCTGGTATTTATACAACAAAGACCAATCAAGAAGCTAAAATAGAAAATATTGATACACAAAGAATACAACAAGAATTAGCAAAAGGAAAAATTGTTATTATTGCAGGATTTCAAGGAATTAATGAAGCTTCTGATATTACTACATTAGGAAGAGGAGGCTCTGATACAACCGCTGTAGCCATAGCTTCTGCTTTACAAGCAAAACATTGTTACATTTTTTCTGATGTAGATGGAGTTTATACTACAGACCCGAATAAGGTTACTATTGCTAAAAAACTACAAACTTTATCTTATGAAGAAATGTTAGAAATTGCGGATGAAGGAGCAAAAGTCCTACATAATCGATGTATCGAAGTAGGACAGAAATATCATATTCCAATTGTTACAAAATCTACTTTTAATAATAAACCAGGTACTATTGTACAAGATAAAATAGAAGATACGAATGTAAAGAGCATTGTAAAAAATGATGACATCATTCGTGTACAAATGAAATATGAAACATATTCACCAGAATTATTCCATAAATTATTTGATTTATTATTAGAAAAGAAAATACAAGCTAATCATTTCGTAAATCATAGTCATTATAGTTTCGAAGTATATTTTACCATTAAAGCAGTAGCTTTAAATAAATTTCAAGATTTACTAGAAAATCAATTGCAAATGTTTGATACCACTTACCAAAACGTATCTAGAATTGCTATAGTAGGTCATGGGATTATGAATGATGATTCTATACTCCACAAAATCATGGAAATTATAGAATTAAATACACTGCAAATTACAGACTTAGAAATTAATGAATCTAAAATTGCTTTTATGTTGGACCAAAAAGCATCTAATGGCTTATTAGAACAACTGCATAAAGCCTTAATTCAGTAAAGAAAAAAGAAAAAGATACTAGCATAAAAGCTACTATCTTTTTTTTTGAAATAACCGATATTATAAAGAAAAACATAGACATAAAATCAGATATAGGGTATAATAAAGACAGAGTTATCGAAAACAAAGGAGGAGCTTAAATGAAAGCAAAAAAGAGAAGAATAGTTATATGGATTGTATTATTAGCTACTGCTATTGTAGCAAGTGCGACTTGGATACTAATTCAAAAAAAAGAAAAACAAACAGCAGGAACGATTACCAATACAGTAAAAGAAGAGTTTGTTGATGTATTAGAAGATGGAACCAAATTAAATAACAGTACAAAGCTAGCAGAAACTAAAACATTTAATGGAATGGAAATTAGTCAATTTCAATTAACAGAAAAAGATAATGTTAGTATCTTACTAGGAACTATAACTAATACCAGTGATACAGTAAAGGGAGGATATCCTATTACTATACAAATATTAGATAAAGCAGATAATGAAATTATTACAGTAGGAGGCTTTATTGGCGAATTACAACCAGGACAAAGTACACAATTAAGTATTAGTGCTACCTTTGACTATGCTAATGCATATGATTTTGTCATTCATCAAAAATAGAAAGGTGGGGAAAATAAATCATGAAAATGAAAAAAATAAAAAACTTTTCTCCAAAACCAGAAAGAGCAGTTACATTAATGGCTCTAGTTATTACTATAATTGCTATTATCGTATTAGCGGGTGTGAGCCTAACACTAGTCATGGGTGAAAATGGACTGTTAGAAAAATCAAGAATAGCAAAAGAAGAGACGCAGATTAACGCTTATGCAGAACATATAGAAATTATTAGACCAGAATTAGAAGTAAAACGAAATCTAGAAAAAATCTCTTTAAAAGAAATGATGGATGCATATGAAGAAAAGATAAAAGAAAAAGAACAATTTAAAGACTCTCAAATAATTAGAAGAAATGAAACAACAGTGCAAGTTATAACACCAGAAGAATATGTTTATATTGTGACACCTACTGGAACAGATTATATCGGGAAACAAGGGGATACCATCCCACCAGATTTACAGCAAAGTGATATAACCTTCACGATGACACCAACCGATTGGACCAATAAAACTGTCACAATAGCTATGGCATCTAAAATCACAGGTTATCATCTACAATATAGCTTAGATGCTATTACTTGGAAAGAATATAGTCAGGAAATAGAAGTAACTAACAATGGTACCATTTATGCAAGACTTGCTAATGATAAATCAGAAGCAGGTGGCTATGCCACTACCAATATATTAAATATTGATAAATTAGCACCTAATGCCTTTACACCACAAGTAGAAATAAATAGCAATCGAGCAACGATAACAGCAACCGTAACAGACCAAGCAAAAACAGATACAGATGGTAGTAGTGGTATTGCCAAATATTATTTTAGTAAGGATAATGGTGTTACTTGGGAACCAAGTACAGGACAAGTTTCTAATAAATATACTTTTTCTAATTTAACACAAGCTAAAGAATATAGTTTTGTAGTAAAAGCAGTGGATAAAGCAGGAAATGAAAAAGTAAGTACTATTGTGAAAAAATCAACAGAAGCAATACCAGATTTAATTACTAGCAATACCACATTTACTTATGCACCAACTAGTTGGACAAATGGAAATGTAGTTGTAAAGATAACTACCTCTGTAACAGGTTATACATTAGAATATAGTACAAACGGTACTAATTGGAGCAACTATCCAGCTACTGGTATTACGATGACACAAAATGGAACTATCTACGCCAGAGTGAAAGATAGTACGGGACAAGTAGGAAGTTATGCAAGCGGTAATGTTGCCAATATTGATAAACTAACGCCAAATGATTTTACACCAAAAGTAAGTTTAACAAGTAATAGTGCTACACTAACAGGAAGTACTAATGACCAAGCTAAAAATGAAGCTAATGGAAATAGTGGTATTGCCAAATATTATTTTAGTAAAGATAATGGGACTACTTGGGAACCAAATGAAGGACAAACTAGTACTAGCTATACCTTTCAGAATTTGGCACAAGCAAAAGCTTATACCTTTAAAATGAAAGCCATTGATAATGCTGGTAATGAAAAAGTATCTAGCACAGTAAATGGAAGTACACAAGCTATACCAGGTTTAAATACAACCAATACCACTTTTAGCTATACACCAAGTACATGGACCAATGGTAATGTAGTTATTAAAATTACGACTACAGTTAGTGGCTATACTTTACAATATAGTGTGGACGGTAATAATTGGGCCAACTACCCAAGTTCTGGTTTTCAAGTAGGTACTAATGGAACGATTTATGCCAGAGTAAAAGACAATACAAATCAAATAGGAAATTACATAACAGGAAATATAGCCAATATTGATAAATTAGCACCAAATGGATTTAATGCTAAAGTCACATTGACGAGTAATAGCGCTACGTTAACAGGAAGTACAACTGACCAAGGAAAAACTGCAACCAATGGTAGTAGTGGTATCGCTAAATATTACTTTAGTAAAGATAATGGCAATACCTGGGAGCCAAATGCAGGACAAACAGGAACCAGTTATACCTTTCAGAATTTAACACAAGGAACTACTTATAATTTTAAGATGAAAGCAGTAGATAATGCTGGTAATGAAAAAATAACAGGTAGTGTAAGTAGTGATACAACAAAAGTACCAGAATTAAATACAAGTAATACGACTTTTAGTTATACACCAAGTACATGGACAAACGGAAATGTAGTTGTAAAAATAACAACAACTGTTAGTAGTGGAGGCTATATCTTGCAGTATAGCACCAATGGAAGCACCTGGACAGATTATCCATCAGCAGGAATTACAATGACAGCTAATGGAGCCGTCTATGCTAGAGTAAAAGATAGCACAGGACAAATTGGCGGTTATGCGACAGGTAATGTAACCAATATTGACAAAACAGTACCACAAGCAGCAGCACTTAATTTAAGTGGTGCAGGAACTGTAACTGCTAATCCAAAAGTAAATGTAACCGTTACACATAAAGATAATGAGAGCAATATAAATATAGGTAAAGCAAAATGGATATTTAACAAAAGTGCTACAGCAATAGGAACCAATAGTGCAAGTTATACAGGTGGTACATTTACGAGTAATGGACAGCAATTAAGTCTTCCTATATCAGCAGATGGAACCTATTACCTACATGTATTAACAGTAGACAATGCAGGAAATAGTAAAGAAACCATTTCCAAAGCAATTACCATGGTAACGAATAAACACCATCATACAGGAAATAATACAGCAGCAGGTGGCTGTTATGTAAAAACACCCCATACGGTTACAAAACAGTGTAATGAGAATGTATCCATGAATCGTGACAATGCCGGTTGGGAACAATGGGATACAGGAAGTTGTATGGCAGGGCCAGTAGCTGGCTACTGTTCAAAAGGCCATAGAGTGACAGGACAAGTAACTTGGGGATATGGTACTTCTTGGACAGGTACAACCACTGGAAGATGTACACAAAGTTATACAGAAACAACTTATACCTATGACCTAGGATGTGGATACCAAGAAAATCAAATTTTATCTTATACGATTAGTTATTAAGATAATGTAGAAAAAGAAGAATAGAAAGAAGAAGAGGATATCACCCAAAAAGAAGCTTGAGAAAGTTTCCTTCATATGGGATATCCTTTTTTTTGTAAAATAAAAAGCATTATACATATCTCTTATAAGATAGAAAATTCATAAGAAATCCAGTTCTAAAGTAGACAAGACATGAATATATATAGATATATGACAATGAAAGAAAAAAGAGGAGGCATGTAAAATGGCATTAGAAGAAAGAAAAATGACCAATACCAATGTCATTCAAAATTTAGTATTAGAAAATAGAGAAAAACTAAGCATTTCAGGTGTATTAGATGTACTTAGCTTTGATGACCAGGTGGTTATTGTAGAAACAGACTTAGGTCTATTAACGATAAAAGGAGAAAACCTAAGAATTAACAAATTAAGTATTGATACTTCTGAAGTAATTGTAGAAGGTGAGATTTATAACCTGGCATATAGTGAAAATGACATGGATAAAAAAGCAAGTGGTTTTTTAGGAAAAATATTTAAATAATAGAGGGTGAAGCATTTGGAAAATATACTAACAACACAACTATATTCTTTACTCATTTTTACCATCAGTGGCATGGTAATAGGTGTCTTTTTTGATTTATTTAGAATATTAAGAAAATCTTTTAAAACACCAGACATAGTTACTTATATAGAAGATATTTTATTTTGGATATGTACAGGTAGTTTTCTATTATACATTTTATTCAGCTTTCAAAATGGGGAAATTAGAAGCTATGTCATTTTAGGACTGCTATCAGGCATTTTAATTTATATCCTAACCATTAGCCATTATTTCGTAAAATTTAATGTCACCATCTTAACTTTTTGTAAAACTATCCTTGCTAAAATTTTAAAAATAGTATTCTATCCTTTTTCTATATTATTTAGATTTTTTAAAAAAGTTATAGGAAAGCCATTTTCTTTTTTAGTTATCAATATCCGTAAACTTTCTACAAATTTTAACAAAAAAATTACGGAAAAAGTAAAAAAGAAGAAAAAAACAAAAAAAGTTAAGGAAAATGTTAAGAAAAAGAAGGAATTTCATAAAAAATGTAGAAAAATATAAGTAGAATAATTTAGATTTGTACAAATTGATAAAACTGGAGAGATGATTAAACATATGAAAATTTTAAAGAAATTTTATAAAAAAATATTGATTGGTATCATAGCTATATATGTAATTAGTATCTTTATTTCCCAACAAAAAACATTAAGCGCATACCAACAAGAAGTTGATAATTATGAAACACAAATTGCTAGAGAAGAAGATACAAAAGAATCTCTAACAAACATGAAAGATAATGTGAACTCTCCAGAATATATAGAAGAAGTTGCTAGAGAAAAGTTAGGTATGTATTTACCAAATGAAAGAGTTTATATTGATATGGCTAAATAAAAGAGTCTATAGGTATACAAAAGAGATGAAAATCTCTTTTTTTTCTTTACATTTTCTGTAAAAAGTAGTATAATCATAACAGTTACTTCAAAAAGAGTTAATTTCTTGTTTTTTCCAGAGAGAAAAGATGTTAACAAAAAAATCAATAAAAGAAAGAATAAAAAAGAATAGGGGGGCTATTTTGTATGGATTTACAAAATGCAACATTGGTAGAATTGCGTCAATTTGCCAAGGAAAAAGGGATTAAAAATGTGTCAAAATTGAAGAAAGAAGAATTAATACAATTGTTAGATAGTAATCAAGAAGAAAATAAAAGCATAGAGGAAAAAACGGTGGTAGCAGAACCTAAAAAATTCTATCCATTGGTACGTGAAAATGAGGAAACAAAAACAGAAGAAGAACCTATGCTACAGGCTGGCGCAGGCTACCAGCTAACAAGTGAAGATGATAGAATTGTAGAGGGAATCTTAGAAATTCTACCAGATGGTTATGGATTTTTAAGAGGTGAAAATTATTTATCTACACCAAAAGATATTTATATTTCACCAATTCAAATTAGAAGATTTCGTTTAGATAAAGGTGACAAGATAAAAGGAATTGCTAGACTTCCTAAAGAAGGAGAGAAATTCCCTGCCTTAATTTATGTGGGAGAAGTTAATGGAGAAGCACCAGAAAAGGCCTATAGACGTATTAAATTCGATGATTTAACACCTATCTATCCAGAAGAAAGATTAAAGCTAGAAACTATATCTACCGAATATGCAATGCGTCTAATTGATATTATCTCTCCTATTGGAAAAGGGCAAAGAGGTCAAATTGTAGCACCTCCAAAAGTTGGTAAAACGACTTTATTAAAGAAAATAGCCAATAGTATTAGTAAAAACAATCCTGAAGTAGAGTTAATTGTATTATTAATAGATGAGAGACCAGAGGAAGTTACCGATATGAGACGTTCTATTCAAGGAGAAGTGATTTATTCTACATTTGATGAATTACCAGAGCATCATGTAAAGGTAGCAGAAATGGTATTAGAACGAGCAAAGAGATTAGTAGAACATAAAAAAGATGTAGTTATTCTATTAGACAGTATTACCAGACTAGCACGTGCGTATAACTTAGTAATTCCTTCTTCTGGAAGAACATTATCTGGTGGTTTAGATCCAAGTGCATTACATAAACCTAAGAAATTCTTTGGAGCTGCTAGAAATATTGAACATGGAGGAAGTTTAACCATTTTAGCTACTTCTTTAATTGAGACAGGTAGCCGTATGGATGATGTGATTTTTGAAGAATTCAAAGGAACTGGTAATATGGAAGTACATTTGGACAGGTCTTTATCAGAAAAACGTATTTTCCCAGCAATTGATATCAATAAATCAGGAACAAGAAAAGAAGAAAAATTGTTAACACCAAAAGAACTAGAAACTGTATTTGCTCTAAGAAAAGCTTTATCCAGTATGCCTGTAGCAGATGTGACAGAGCAATTATTAAATCAGATGGTTAAGACAAAGACCAATAGTGAATTTTTAGAAAAGATAGATAGTTTTTTATATCGTTTTAAATCTTAGTAAAAAATAAATAGAAGACATAGAAGTAGACATATATTCTATGTCTTCTGTTCTTCATAAAATATTCAGAATTTAGCTACTTTATTTTTAATAAAATATACCATACAATAAAGAAAAAACGTAAGGGGGATATCAAATTGAAGGAAATATTAAAAGTAGAAAATTTAACAAAAACTTATGGTAAAAAAGATACACAAGTTATAGCTTTAGACCATGTTTCTTTTTCTGTTGAGGAAGGAGAATTTATAGCTATTGTTGGAAGTTCTGGAAGTGGAAAATCTACATTATTACATTTAATTGGCGGTGTAGATAGACCAAGTAGTGGTAAAGTATGGATAGATGGCACAGATATTTATCAACTAAATAATGATGACTTGGCAGTTTTCAGACGTAGAAAAATAGGTTTAATTTATCAATTTTATAATTTAATTCCGATTTTGAATGTAAAAGAAAATATTACCTTACCATGTAAATTAGATGGCAAGAAAGAAGATAAGGCATATTTAGAAGAACTAATTCGTACTTTAGGTTTACAAGATAGAATTGAACATTTACCAAATGAGTTATCTGGCGGACAACAACAACGTGTTTCTATAGGAAGAGCCTTAATGAATAGACCATCTATTGTACTTGCTGATGAGCCAACTGGCAACTTAGATAGTAAAGTGTCTAAAGAAATTATGGACTTATTAAAAATTTCTAATCAGAAGTACCATCAAACCATTTTACTAATTACGCATGATGAAAAAATAGCCGCACAAGCAGATAGAATTTTAACAATACAAGATGGTAAGATTATGAAAGACGAAAGAAATAGGTAAGGGGGAAAATATATGAAGATTTTAAATGAACTTACCTTAAAAAACTTGAAATTGAATAAAAAGCGAACTACGGTTACTATTTTTGGGATTATTTTATCTGTTGCTCTTATTTGTTCGATTACAACTTTTGTTTCTAGCTTCCAAAATGCCTTACTAAATCGAACGAAGACAGTAGATGGTAATTTTCATATATTATTGGAAAATGCCTCTAAAAGTGATATAGAAGGGATAACAAACAAATCACAAATAAAACAAATAGCCTATGCAGAAGATATTGGCTATGCACCATTAAATAGTAGTAGGAATCCAAACAAACCATATATATTTATTCAAGCAGCAGATGAAAATTATTTAAACAATATGGGTATACGTATATT
>CATZDQ010000031.1 GCA_958417695.1 uncultured Clostridiaceae bacterium
ACTACTTTTACCATGGAACTCACCTCTCTTTTTTCATGATACCACTTTATTCGACAGATTGAAATACGGCTTTTACCTTTGGAAGTAAATAATGGCTACCGCCTTTTCCTTTTACATTTTCCACCATGCTAATGATTAACATCGGATTTTTAGCGTGGTCATCAGCTGTAAAAGCATTAAACCAGCCAACTTCTGTTCCTTGGGTATCTTCTTTAGAACTTTTTACCTCTGCAGTTCCAGTTTTTCCTGCCAAGGTTACCCCTTCTATTTTAGCACTATGCGCTGTTCCATTTGGATTTTCTACTACTTGTATCAAATCTTCTTTTATACTATCTACCGCTTCTTTCGTAAAGACACCTTCTTTATAATAACTAGCCTTAGCCACTGCCCTATATTCTAAATAAGGTTGTATCAGATTTCCATCATTGACGAAGCTAGCATATACCATAGCCATATGAATTGGATTAACTAGCATTTGCCCTTGTCCATAACCACTATTTGCCAGTTGTGTCTCATTTGTAAAAGTCTTCGTATTTGAATATGTCGATTGTGTCAATTCCTGTTCAAACGGAATTCTACTATGAAAACCAATCTTGTCTAAGCTCTGTGCAAACTGTTCTTTACCAATTTTCAAAGCAGCTTTTGCAAAATAAATATTATCCGAATAAATTAAAGCATTCTGTAAATTAATAGGTCCATTATAAGATGTTAATGTTGTTATAAAAAAATCTTGCCAACTACTATCCTTTTGCCACTTTAAGCCACTAGTTCCAAAATCCTCATCAGCAGTAAAAGCCTTATTAGATAATCCTACTGCACCTGTAATTGGCTTAAAAGAAGAACCCGGTGCATAACTTGCTAGATAACGATTATATAATGGTTTTCCTTCATCTTGTGATAAACGATTCCACTCATTTGTTGTCATCCCTAAACTAAAATCATTAGAATCAAAAGTAGGAGTACTCACTAATGCTAAAATTTCACCTGTTTTTGGGTTCATTGCTACACAGGCACTCTTATCTTCTTGAAACTGCTCATATAATTTTTGTTGTATCTGACTATCTATCGTTAATTTAATATCTTGTCCATTTTGTAGATTCTTTTTAGCTAAGATTTTTGTTTGTTTTCCCTTTGCATCTTGAATTACAATTTGCACACCATCTGTTGCTTTTAAACGATCTTCATATAATTTTTCTAGACCTGATTTACCAATCACACTGTCTTGGCTATACCCTTGGTCCTTTTTTTCCTTTAATTCCGCTTCACTAATCGTTTGTACATAGCCAATTAAGTGGGAAGAAGCTTTTTCTAGAGGGTACACTCTTGCTTTTGTATCTGTAATTTTAATTCCTTTAATTTGTAATAAGGCTTCTTTCAAGTTTTGCTTATCTTTTTGTACGGTTTTTAGAGGAACAAAAGTGTCTTCTTTTACATAAGAAGCTTGTAAACTTTTTTCAATAGACTCTACTGATAAATCTAAAAGTTCTGCAATCTTTGCTATATCTGTGGCTTTATCCTCACTCATTTTACCTGGTACCAAACCAATCCAGGAAGCTGTCTGCTGTCCTGCTAATACCCTATCATTTCTATCTAAAATACTACCTCTGGTTGCTTCTAAAGTTTGCAAACGTACGGTATAATCTTTCTTTAAATCTGGGAAAATTAAAGTAGAAGACCAATCTATCTTATATGCTTGTTCTTTATCTTTCGTAAGACTCACTGTATTAGAAAAACTAATTTGACCAGCTACCGTCTGCATATTGGTACCATAGATAATTTCTGCTTTTTCTTTTTCCTTACTTGTTTTTGTAATACTAATCTCTAACTTACTAATCTCTATTCCTTCATAAATATTCTTATTTTTAGTAATAAATGCTTCTTTACTAGTCTGTTCTTGACTAGACTTTGTCAATAAATCATACATTTGCTCATAATCTTTTTGTAAAATACATGCCATATATGTTTTTAGTACCTCTTCCGGATTCGATTCCTTTTGTTTTTGCATGGTCCATATCATAAAGCCTATCCCAATGGCTACTATTAAACATACTATTCCTATGATAATAACTTTCTTTTTACTCTTTTGCATACTTTTCCCCCTCTTTTCCTAATTAAACCTTTTCTAAAGTGCAATTTATTTTTTCTGTTTCTATCATATCGTTAATTTCATCATTTGTATATATTTTTATAAAATTTTATGTGCCATACATTCCTAATACCCCAATTAATAAGACTAAAGCACCATTCCAAATCATCATGAATACAATCCATTTCTCTCTTTTATGTACTTTCTCTATGGTTCCCTTTTTCTTTAAATGTTCTGAAGTAATTATCATATTCCAAAGAGAATAAAAAGAAACTAGTAAAATAGCTAACAGTAAATATATATATTTAACCTTCACGTTTAAGCACTTCTTTCTTTGGCAAATATTGTATAGCAATGCGGTCCTCTGGATGTACATCCAATAGGTACAAAATGAATACAAAGAAGTATTCTAATGGTTTCATACACCAATAAGTGATATCTGCTAGAGGAGCTGTACGAATATGTTTTGAAAGTGGATAACCATAGGTATCATAAATATGGCGAATCCATTTATGGAATCTAGGTGTTTTTTCTTGTATGAAATCTTCAAAGGCATTGGCTACACATAATTGCCTATTGACTACAATTTTATTACCTCTTCTTATACCATAACGCAAAGGTTTAACAATTTCCTTATGTCCTCTAAGAGAAACTGTACATAAATAGTGGGCATCTTTTTCTATAGGTGGTGGTGAAATTTTGGTAGATAACTGCCAATCACTCGTTTGTGTAAAAGCCTGTATAAGGCTATCTGGCTGTTGTCCTAATAAAGTTAAAATCATAAAAATCAACATTAAAAAAGGAATCGTCAAAATGATGGCTATCCAAGACCAATTCTTACTATCTTGTAAAATCAAATAGCATTTTTGGATAAATAAGTTCTTATACACTTTTGGTTTTCTAGTATTGGCATTATCACTTTTTAATATCTGCCACCATAAACGAATAGAACATAAAATATAATTTATTGGAAAAATAGTTAAATACGCGATTTCGATATTGCCAATATGTTTTAGTAATTGGATTATCCACACAATTGTCAATCCACAGCCCATCAGCATGCCAGATAAACAAACTACAATCACAATTGGTGGCAGGTTTAATTTTCTCACACGTAAAATCACATAGGACATAATGGCAATCCAAGCAATTGTTATTATCGTCGGCATAGACAGCGAAAAAATAGGTGCATGAATAGCACTTTCAAAGTTACCACCCATAGTTATATATAATTGTTTATCATAATCTTCAAAACTAAGCATCTTATATAAGATAACGGTTAGCGCTATACCAGCTATAAAAATGATAGCATCTATTTTATTTTCTGCAATTTTGTTAGCACTAAATAAATTAATCAAATTTATTGCTGTTAAAATGAAAGGTCCCACCATAAATATCAAAAAAATCCCTATCCATATTAATTGCATCTACTTAACCATCCTTTCTATACTCTAAAATATCCCCTGGCGTACATTCTAGAATCTCACAAATTTTATCTAAGGTAGAAAAACGAATAGCCTTTCCTTTATTCGTTTTTAAAATAGATAAATTGGCTGGTGTAATGCCTACCTTATCGGCTAAATCTTGGGAAGACAACTTTCGCTTAGCTAGCATCACATCTAAATTTACAATAATCGACATCCTGTTTTCCTCCTCTATCTTTCTATATCGTCAAATCATTTTCTTCTTTATATTGCACCGCTCTTTCATAAATCTTCGTCAAAACCAAAAGGCCTGTTCCAAAAATGATAAACGTTATACATAAAATAATAGGTGCCACAAAATTCCACATAAGCATCCCCATATCATTTCCCAAAATAGCCCAAGCTAATACTAGTAAGAAGAAATAAACACTGGCAATAACAAAAGAACATATATAACTATTACGTAGCTTATTAGTATTAACCCTATCAAAAACCCTACCATTTTCCAAATTTCCAAAAATCTTCATAAACTGAAACACTAAAATAGTAGCCGGAAACTCTGTCAAATACACCAATAAAATACTCATAGAAATTACTTGCATCACACCACCTAACAAAAAACTATCCACAATAAAATCTAAATCCACAGCTACATAAACACTAGAACAAACCATCATCAATACAGCCATCCATAAAAAAATCATCAAGGCTATTTTTAAACCAGAAGATAAACTTCTTTTTCCCAAAATCTTCATCCCTTATCACTCTTTCTTGTCCATATGTACCTGGTCCCGATGGACAGTTTTGTCCATTGGGGACAGATATAATTGACATTTTTTTCTTAGTATATCTCTATTGTTTTTGTTTGTCAATATTTTTTTATTGTTTTTCGATATTTGCAGAATTATAAAAAGACTATCTTTTAATATTAGATAGTCTCTTGATTGCTTGTTCCATACTTTTTTATGTTTTATAATTTATGATTAAACTATTTTTATATATAGTGCATCATTTTCTAATACATGTTGTTTTCCTTCTAATAGGTTTTCAAAGAATAAAAGGATATATTCGAATGTTGGATAAACTCCTTTTGGAATATTCCCATAATTATTTCCAACTAAGGCATTTCTAAAATAAATACTTTTATTCTACTACACTAGTTACTTCCATATTTTCATATTTTTAGTCTCTTCCATTTTCCTATTACTTAAGAATAAAATAGAGTTACATTGGTAACTTGTTTTAAGTTTACAACTGTAACTCTATTTTATTAATTATTTTTTTACTTTTCTTGATAATTTTTTTATAAATTCTATAATCATAAATTATGCCATGGTTTGATGAAGCATCCATAACTTCTTACTAAAATCAGCAATTGGCTCATCCATCATTGTAGATGTAGCATAATCGCCGGCTTTGTCTGCCTCTTCTTTAATGCTTTTAGCTTCTTGTAGAAGATACGAAAAATCTTTGATTACATTATTAAATACTTCATCACACTTTACTTTCTGATTTTGTGCCTCTGCAATTTTGGTAATGGCAAGATAATCTTTCATTGTAGATAATGGTTGTTTTCCAATTGTTAAAATATATTCACCAACCTCATCAATCATCTCATTTACATCGTCATAGTATTCTTCTAACTTAGCATGAACCACAAAGAAATCTTTTCCCTCTATATTCCAATGATAATTTTGTAATTTTCTATAGAAAACTGCTAAATCTGCTAAGAAAATATTTAACTGATTTGCTATTTCTTCCATTTTCTTCACTCCTTCCTTTATACTAGTTACAGTATTTCCATTTTTTAATGAATTATACAAAAACAGTTGGGGACGGGCTTATTTTGTTTAATATATAAACAAAATAAGCCCGTCCCCAACTGTTTTAAAATGCGAATAAGTTTAAACCTATCGGTTCATCGAATATTCTATCTACTTTTCCCTCTATTTTAGTAATAACCATTTCACAAGTGGCACTAACAACTGCCCTATTTAAATGGCCTCCGAAAACTTCTCCTTTTTCATTTCCTGCACTCATATGTATGTGGGTATAAAATTCTCCATTCATTGTATTGATGGTTCCTGTTAAGGATACTATTTCATGGTCACCTTTAAAAGAATTTGCGTAATATTTTTTCTCTTCTGTTTTATATACACCTACTGTAAAGTCATTTGTTGCACCTAGAGCTGTTACTTTTGCTAATTGTATATTTTCTGCTAAAGCAATCTTTTTAATTTGTTCTAAAATTTCTTCTCCTTTATCCATTCTAACTACATATTCTTGTCCAAATTTTTTATATTCCATTTTCATTTTCCTCCTTTTATTTTTTTCTATTTTATCATAGCTTGTACATATTTTATTGGTACATCCATTCTTTTAGCGGTTTGTTCTATTGTAAATCCACTATCTAGGAATCGTTTGCAAACATTTTTCATATTTTCTCCTACTTCTATGATATGATGGTCTAAATCGTAAAAGCGAATGACTCGTTGTCCCCAATTATGTTCTTTGACATCATGTACCAATTCCACTATTTTGCTTGCTTTTATATTTTCTACAAATTCCTCAAATTTATCTTCTTCAAAATATAATTCTCCATTATAACTTGAAAATGAAATCTCTTGGGGAGATTTTCCAATAAATTCTGCCCAGCTTTCTAGTGTTTGTAAGCAGACGCCTCCTGTCAGAGTTATATTACTTCCGAAATCTAAAATAACATGCAACCCTAATATCTGTTTATAAAATTGTTTTGATTTTTCCATGTCTTTTACAACTAACATGGGATTTTTAAATTTCATGCTATAATTCCTCCTACTAATTTTTCTTATACCATATCATAAAAAAGATAATTTGCAAATAAGTTTTATTATCTTTATACCTGATTTTAAAAAAAGATGCTTCTTTTACTTTAGCATCTTTTTTTCTTTATACTTATTTTTAAATTATATTTATTCTTCTATAACACTAGTCGTTGTTTCTTCTACATTTTCTGGTACTTCTTCTACCTTGTTAACTGCATTACCAAAAGAAAATACTTTTTTAGCTGCTCTTTCTTTTTCTTCAAACTTTTTATAGAATTCTTCTTTTGCTTCATCAAGCATCTCTTGCATAGCAGAAAACATTTCATCTATATCTTGTTTTGTAAAGTCATAACTATTACTTCTTGCCATTGGTTCTAAAATTTGAATGTCATGTAATACATTATTGACTCTCTTTCCTGCATACTCCATAAATTTGTTTCTTTTTTCTTCATTTACTTCTCTTCCCATTTTGTTTCTCTCCTTATTTCTTATTGTATTTCTTTTCTCTTTATAAAATATCACAACTTTCAACAAATTTCAAATGCTTTTTCTAATTTTTTGATAATTTTCTAATAATTTTCTAATAATTTTTAAGAATCCTTCCAATGGTCAATATAGGTAATTGCCGATATAGCTGCTATGGTTCCATCATTAACTGCTGTTGTTAATTGTCTTACTGGTTTACTCACACAATCCCCTGCTGCAAAGACACCTTCTATATTGGTACTCATATCAGCATTTGCCTCAATATATTCTTTTTCATTGATATGCATCTTAGGAGTTACTACTTTCGTTTCTGGTATTTGCCCTATTGCTAAAAATACGCCATCTACCTTGATAATTTCTTTTTTTCCTGCTTTTTCTATTTCTATGCCTTCTATTTTCTCTTTTCCAATCCAACTAGTAATAGATATACCATATATAATCTCTACATTCTTTTTTTCCTGTATACGTTTTATTAAAATAGGTTCTGCTGTTAGGTAATCTAACATCTGTAGAATATATACTTTCTGACAAATATTAGCTAGTTCCAGTGCATTAGTTAAAGCAGTATTTCCACCACCTATTACAGCAACCGTTTTTCCTTTATAGAAAAATCCATCACAAGTAGCACAAAAAGAGATTCCCCTTCCTAAAAAATTCTTTTCCTTTTCTAAACCCAACATCTTATATCTTGTTCCTGTTGCAACAATTACCGTTTTTCCTCTATAGCTACCTGTTTTAGTCACTACTACTTTATCCTTACCGTCTTCTTCTATTTTTAAAGCCTCTTCCATACGAATTTCTCCACCTAATTTCGTTACCTGCTCTTGTAATTGTTCTGATAAGTCTATCCCTTTTATCTCTTGTATTCCTGGATAATTTTCAATTAGTGGAGAAGAAGCTATCTTTCCACCAATGACTTCTTTTTCCATAATAAGCACTGTCTTATTGGCTCTTAGTGCATAAATTGCAGCAGTCATCCCCGCAGGTCCACCGCCTATAATTAAGATATCATATTTCATATAATCCTTCTTCTTTCCTATTTTTTTATTCCCTTTTCTATTCTAAATGATATCTATTTTATGCACTTTTCTAATTTTCTATACAATGTATGTGTATTCTTTTGAATAGATTTCCTCTATTCTTCTTTTCCTATTCTTTCTATCCTATCTTTCTCTTTTTCCTAGAAAGTATATTATTCAAAATAACAAATCCTATTATGAATACCACCAAAATTCCCATATTGATAAAAATCGGTTTTAAGGATGTAAAATCAAAACTATCTATTGTTTTAAGAAGTTCATTTGTATAAATATAATAATAAGATGGTAAAATGTGTGCAATTTTTAAAACAAAATCTGGAAGCCACTCCATTGGTACAAATGCACCACATAAAAAACAACTACCTAAAGCAACCACATTTACAATTCCATTAATCGCATTCTTATTGTTCAACAAATTTCCAATCAAAATAGCAATTGTTAATGCACAAATGGTAAATATAAAAGAATTTACTATATAGACGACACCATACATAGTAAACATGACATTTCCTACTAACCAAAAACTAAGCAATACATAACATGCCCATAAAATAATTACAAATAAGCCATTGGATAACAATAACTGCCTATTATAAGTTTTATAGTTCATACTACTAATGATTGTTCTTTTTCGTATCTTTTCTTCTTTAAAACTAGATAGAATTAGGCAAATTACATACACACACCCTGCTAAAATACTGTAATTAGCAAAATTATAGTAAAAACTAGCTTTACTTAATTGATTGGTATCTACAGAAGAAGTCATTTCTATCGTTGTTTGTTTTGACAAAGTCTCTTCTATTTTGCTAACTAATACTTGCTCACTCTCCACCTTGGTTCTATAAATAGAAGCCACTTTTATATATCTATTTAACAACATTTCTGCATAAGAAGCTTGATAATCCCCTATACTCTTTATTTCTATATTAGGCTCTTTTCCTTGTAGAAAATCTTCACTATAGTTTTCTGGTATATATATCACATAATGTATATCTCTATAAAATAATGCATCATCAATTTCTTCCTTCTCTAAGCTTCCTTCTACTACATGACTATTTTCTTCCATATATGCTATTAAACTATTGGTAAGAGTTGTTTCTCCATCGTTATTAACAATAAGGATATCTGGTTTTGTAGCCGTAAAGTTGGTAGAACTTTCACTCGTTTGCATATTAAAACCTGTAAAAAAGATGAGCATTGCCGTGTATAGTAAAATTACAAATTTACATTTATTTAATACACGTAAAAAAGTTTTAAATACTGTCATATTTCTGCCTCCTTAAGCTATAGATAGATATTCCTAATAAAATAGCCGTAAATAGTAATAAACCAATTACATTTGTCCAATAACGCTGTAAAGAATCATAGTAATACAAGGTATAAAATCCATCTGTAATCATACTAGCTGGATTGATTTGATTTAATATCGGCATATTTTTATCAATAATATATTTCATAGTAATTCCCATCATACCAGATAAAAAAGAACCTAACATACTAACCGAAATAATGATACCTGTTTTAACATTTTCATTTGTCTTTAAACTAGAAGCTACCACTATACCTATCGACAAGCCTGCTAGACAGCCACATAAAGCTAATAAAATAACCAATCCCAAATGATTACCATAATCTACTTTTAGAACCAATAGGGTATATATAAATAATAAGGCTATACCTAATACTTGGGTTATATAACTAGCTATAGCACTAGATATAACCAATTTTCCTTTACTAACAGGACTTACAGCCACTCTTTTTCCATTATGGCTCATATTAGCTAAATTTTGATTAATCGCCGCCATTCCCAAAGTACCACCATACAAACAAGTCATAGCGATTAATGTATAAAATTCTATCATGGTATAACTTAAATGTTCTCTGCTAACATCTTTTAAGTTCCCTGTTTCCTCTTGTACCTTTTCTAATATGTTTTGGTATAAAGCTTCATAATCTATTCTTTGTTCACCATTTGTCAGTTGCTCGGTTATCTGTTTAGCTGCTATATCTTCTACCATTTGCTTTGTTTGAATAATTTCTTCAGTTGTATATTTCAAAATAGTTTCATTGATTCCATTTTCTTTGACAATCACTTTTGTTTCTTCTGGCGTTATTTCTATATAACCACTAATCTTGTTATCTTCTAATAAGTCTTTTGCTTCCTTACTACTTACATAGCAAGTCTCAAACAATCTATCTGCTTGCTTTTCATCACTTAGTTGTACAAAAGCTTGTTTGAATATTTCATTATTTTCGAAAACTTCATTTTGTACGATTGCAATGGGTATCACTTCTAATTTTTCACTATTTTCTATATTAGAAAATGCCATATGAAAAAAAGTACCTAAAATAATGGGAAAGGCAAAAGTCCAAAATATTAACATCTTATTTCTAAATAGTACTTTCAAGGCATATTTAAAATTATGAATCCACATATATTAATCCCTTAATTCCTTTCCGGTTAATTCTAAAAACACATCATTTAAAGTTGGTCTTTCTGAATAAATCTTGTTATAGGCTATATTCTCTTTTTTTAGATATTCTATAAAAGAAACCAAATTATTTTTTCCCTTTTGGTATGTAATCATAAGAATGTTTCCATCATAAGTTACTTCATGAACATTTTCTAAATGCTTTATTGCCTCTAATGGTTTATCTTCTAATTGATGAATCTCTACAGTTACTTTCTCCTCTATTCTAGCTAATTCCTTTAATTCATCACAAGTACCACTAGCTATCATTTTCCCTTTATCTAAAATGATAACTCTATCACAAAGAATTTCTACTTCTTCCATATAATGTGTGGTATATACAATGGTCGCTCCTTCTTGTCTTAACTTTTTTATGCCATCTAATATATGGTTTCTGCTTTGGGGGTCAACTGCAACAGTTGGCTCATCTAAAAAGATTAACTTTGGTTTATGGGCTATTCCACAAGCTATGTTTAATCTTCTTAAAAGTCCACCAGATAATTGTTTAGGATAAAATTTTCTAAATTCTTCTAATCCTACTAAGGCAATCGCCTCATCTATATATTGTTTTCTGGTTTGTTTGTCTTTTATGTATAAACCACAAAAATAGTCCATGTTTTCGTAAACCGTTAATTCTTCAAAAACAGCCACTTCTTGAAATACAACACCTAATTGTTTTTTTATATCATAACTATCTGGTTTCATTTCTTTACCGAATATTTGAATACTTCCCTGATTAAAATTCAGTAAAGATAACATACAATTAATCGTTGTAGATTTTCCACTTCCATTAGGACCTAATAATCCCAAAATTTCTCCTTCATGTACTTCTAAGGATAAGTTATCCACTGCTTTTAATTGTTTGTATTGCTTTGTTAGATTTTGAATCTCTACCACATTTTTCATGCCTTTTTCTCTCCTTTTTCTTTTTTATAGCCTATAACCATTTGTCTAACGGTATCTTCTAGAAGTTTGTCTATTTCCTCTTCTGTAAAATCCACCGTTTTGGTAGCCACTAAGGTGGCCATCCCATGCGTAAATATCCCTACCTTTACATGAAAGAGTTTTTGTTCTTCATAGGAAAGCCCAAATGTTTTTTGTCCGCTTTCTATAACTGCTTTTCCTATGACATCTTCTCCAACAAATTTATCCGATTTGGTATTGGTCTGTTGCATAAATAAAATTTTAAAAAATTCTGGGTAAATTTTTGCAAATTGTATATAGGCTATGACTATCGCTTTATATGGTTTATCCGTTGTTTGCATTTTAGAAAGTGTAAATTCTTTATAGGTTTCATAAATCTTTTCATACACCATGGATTTTAATTCTTCCATATCCCTAAAGTTGTGAAATATAGGTTGTACAGAACAATTTAATTCTTTAGCTATTCTTCTAGCATTAACACTTTTTATTCCTTCCGTTTTTACAATTTGATAAGTCGTATCTAAGATATCTTCTCTTTGAAATTTTCTACTAGGTGGCATTTTTTTCACTTCCTTTTTATAACGTTTGTTATATAACTTATGTTATCATACCATGTTTTTCTCTTT
>CATZDQ010000032.1 GCA_958417695.1 uncultured Clostridiaceae bacterium
AATAGGAGGGTGTATTTTTTATGAGTAAAAATACGTATGAGGATTGTAATAAAGGGGGACATCCTATTAAAGAGATAGAAGATGGTACCAAATATGGAGAGTTTGTTTCTTCTTATTTTGCTTGGCTTACTTTAGAAAGACAAAAAAAGAATGCCAAAGAAATGGAACAGATGACAACTCCTAAAAAACAAGAAGAGGATAGAAATTTGTAGAAAAAGATTAAAATAATGTAAAAAAAGAAGAAAATAATAGAAAAATACCGAAAATAGAAGAAAAATAAATTAAAAAAATCTAGAAAATATGAAAATACTAGTTGCATATTTAAAAAAGCATAGTATAATAGATTGTAGGTCAAAGAAAGTCAAAGTCAAATAAAAAATAAATATAATTCAGAATTAAGCAAAAGAGGTGGTAAGATGAGAATTTCAGATATGATAGAAGATTTTATCAAAGCGTTATTCACAGAGGATGAAGAATATGTGGAAATCCAGAGGAATGATTTAGCAGAACAGTTCAATTGTGTACCTTCACAAATCAATTATGTGATTGCTACCAGATTTAAACCGTCCCAAGGCTACTATGTAGAAAGTAAACGTGGTGGTGGTGGTCATATTACCATAAAAAAAGTCTCTGTCACCAAAAGTAACTATTTAATGCACATTATTACTAGCATGGAAGAACAGTTAACATCGCAAGAAGTAGATATTTTTATTAGTAATTTTCTATCGTATAATATGGTAACGGAGCAACAAGCTAAATTATTAAAAGTAGCAACCAGTGATAATGTTTTAAGTATACCACAACCAGCCAGAGATGAAATTAGGGCTAAGATTTTCAAAAATATGTTACTCAATTTAGTAGAATCTTAAAAATAAATAAAAGATAAAGGAGTGATAGTTATGTTATGTCAAAATTGTGGAGAAAGACAAGCAAATGTAAAATACACACAAATTATTAATGGAGTAAAAAAAGAGATGTCCCTTTGTGATACTTGTGCAAAGGAGTTAGGGGTAGAAGATATTCATTTTAATATGCCCATTAATTTTTCTAGTTTCTTAGGAGATTTTTTCGAGCCTTATGAAAGTGAAGCATTCATGCCATCTATGTTACAGGAGCAAGGATTGGTATGTGATAATTGCCATATGCATTTTGATGATTTTATAAAAGAAGGAAAGTTTGGTTGTAGCCATTGTTATGATGTTTTTGCAGATAGAATAGACCCATTACTAAAGAATATACATGGAGCGAATAGACATGTAGGAAGATGGCATAAAGCTTTAGAAAAGGCAGATAAGGAAAACAAAGTAGAAAATAAAACGGAACAAAAAATACAAGCCGTAGAAAAGAAAGAAGCTATTAAAAAAGAAACAAAAGAAGATAAAATAGAGTGTTTAAAAGAAAGATTGAAACAAGAAATTGCTGAAGAACGTTATGAAGATGCTGCTAAGACGAGAGATGAAATTAAGAAATTAGAAAAATAAGGAGGAAAACAAAAATGGCAAATTGGTATTTAGAAAATGGGAAAGAATCCGATATTGTGGTAAGTACCAGAATTCGATTAGCAAGAAATGTAGAGGATTTTCCTTTTAAAATAAGAGAAACAAAAGAACAAAAAAAACAGTTTTTAGAACAAGTAAAATACATAACACCTAGCCTAGGATATGGTTTACGCTATTTTGAATTAAAAGATATGGATGATATTACAAAAATGAGTTTAGTGGAGAAGCATATTATTAGTCCAGATATTGTATTAGAAAAACAACAAGATACATTAGGAATTTTATTAAATGAAGAAGAAAATATTTGTATTATGCTAAATGAAGAAGACCATTTTCGTATACAAGTATTTTGTGCAGGGTTAGATTTACAAAATACAATGAATTTAGCTATTGAAATAGATGAGAAATTAGCTAATCAGTTTCATTATGCTTGTAACAAAACATATGGTTATTTAACGGCATGCCCAACCAATGTAGGAACAGGATTAAGAGCATCGGTTATGGTGCATCTACCTGCTTTAAAATTAACAGGTAATATTACAAAGATTTTACATGTGGTAAATAATTTTGGTATGAGTATTCGTGGTGTATATGGAGAGGATACCCAAAGTAAAGAGGATATGTATCAAATATCTAATAACCAAACACTGGGCATTTCTGAAAAAGAGATTATTGCCAATTTAGAAAATATCACAAGAAAAGTAATTGAACAAGAAAGATTGGCTAGAAAATATTTAACGAAAAATAAGCTAGAGTTAGAAGATAGAGTATATCGTTCTTATGGTATTTTGACCAATGCTGTAAAATTAGATTCAGAAGAGTGTGCGGCTTTATTGTCTGATGTAAAATTAGGGACAGATTTAGGTATTATTGAACCATTAAAAGATAGTAAGGTAAAGCAGTTAGAACTATATACAAAACCTGCAAATTTACAAAAATACACAGGAAAAGTGTTAAATGGCTATGACAGAGATGTCGAAAGAGCCAAAGTAATAAAACAAATTATAAAACAAGATTAAAAGAAAAAGAGGTGGTAAATATGATGTATAAATTTACAAAAAGAGCGGAAAAAGCTTTAGAAATAGCCAATGAGATAGCGATAGAATTAGGCCATAACTACATAGGTACAGAGCATTTACTATATGGCTTGGCAAAGGAAGGGTCTGGTGTGGCTAGTAAAGTATTAGAAAATCAAGGTGCAACACCGGAAAAGATTCTAACTGAGATAGAAGAACTAATTGGTAGAAATGAACAAGAAGAAGCTATGGAAGTAACTGTTGGTTTTACGCCTAGAACAAAAAGAGTGATTGAAAATGCTTTTCGAGAGGCTAGAAAATTAGGGACAGATTATATTGGCACAGAACATCTTTTAGTAGGAATTATGAGAGAGGGAGATAGTGTTGCCGTTAGAATTATGCTAGACTTGCAAGTAGACCCACAAAAATTATATAATGAAATCGTTAAAGTGTTAAATGAAGATGAACTAGCCGGTGGCCCTGAAAAAGCCAATAATAGTAAAGGATTTGGTAGTTTTAATCAAACACAAACATTGAACCAATTTGGTACTGATTTAACGAAAGTAGCTATGGAAGGTAAATTAGACCCTGTAATTGGCAGAAAGAGTGAAATTGAAAGGGTTACGCAAATTTTATCTAGGAGAACAAAGAACAATCCTTGCTTGATTGGTGAGCCGGGTGTTGGTAAAACTGCAGTTGTAGAAGGTTTGGCTCAAAAAATTGTAGCTGAGGATGTTCCAGAGTTATTGAAAGGAAAAAGAGTCGTTAGCTTAGATATTTCTAGTATGGTAGCTGGTGCTAAATATAGAGGTGATTTCGAAGAGAGAATTAAAAAGTGTTTAAATGAAGTAAAAAAAGCAGGAGATGTCATTTTATTTATTGATGAAATTCATACAATTGTTGGTGCAGGTTCTGCGGAAGGTGCCGTTGATGCTGCTAATATCTTAAAACCTTTATTAGCTAGAGGAGAAGTGCAAGTTATTGGTGCTACGACTTTAAATGAATATAGGAAGTATATTGAAAAAGATAGTGCTTTGGAAAGAAGATTTAGTCCAGTTACGGTTAATGAACCAACCTCTGAAGATACCATTAAAATTTTAGAGGGTATTCGTGATAAATATGAGGCACATCATAATGTCAAGATTACACAAGAAGCAATTGAAGCTGCTGTAGAATTGTCTGTTAGATATATTAATGATAGATTTTTACCAGATAAGGCCATTGATTTAATTGATGAGGCTTCTTCTCGTGTGCGTATGAGAGCCTATACACAACCAGATAGCATTAAGAAACTAGAAGAAGAAATAAATCGTGTTATGCAAGATAAAGAAGATGCGATTCGTATGCAGGATTTTGAGAAGGCTGCTAAGTTAAGGGATAAGGGACATAGTTTAGAAGAAAAGCTAGAAAAGGAAAAACAAAAATGGGAGAATAAGAATAGTAAGGCAATTATTACTTTGACACAAGAAGATATAGCAGAGGTTATCAGTAGTTGGACAAGAATTCCCGTTAAGAAATTGACACAAGATGAAAATGAAAAGTTAAAACATTTAGAAGAGGCTTTGCATCAAAGAGTGATTGGCCAAAATGAGGCTGTAGAAGCGGTAGCAAAAGCAATTAGACGTGGCCGTGTAGGACTAAAAGACCCAAATCGTCCAATAGGTTCTTTCTTATTTCTAGGACCAACTGGTGTAGGAAAAACAGAACTTTCGAAGGCTCTAGCAGAAAGTTTATTTGGAAATGAAGAGGCTATGATTCGTGTAGATATGTCTGAATATATGGAGCCACATTCTGTTGCAAAATTAATTGGTTCTCCTCCAGGATATGTAGGCTATGATGATGGTGGTCAATTGACAGAAAAAATTAGGAGACAGCCATATGCAGTGATTCTATTTGATGAGATTGAAAAAGCACATCCAGATGTTATGAATATGTTACTTCAAATTCTAGATGATGGACGTTTGACAGATAGCACGGGTAGAATGGTTAACTTTAAAAATACGGTGATTATTATGACTTCCAATGTAGGGGCTCGTTTGATTACAGATAAAAAATCTTTAGGATTTACCAACATCAATCAAGATGGAAAAGAAGAGCAAAAAGAATATGAAGATACCAAAAAAGAAGTAATGGCTGAATTAAAAAGACAATTTAAGCCAGAGTTTATCAATCGTATTGATGAAATTATTGTATTCCATAAACTACAAAATGAAGAAATGAAACAAATTATAAACATTATGCTAAAACAAGTACAAGAGCGTTTAAAAGCACAAGATATGCAGGTGGAAATTACAGAAGAAGTAAAAGAAAAAGTACTTGAAAAAGGTGTAGACAATAATTATGGTGCTCGTCCATTAAAAAGAGCTATTCAAAGTATGATTGAAGACAAGATTGCAGAAGCTATTTTAGATGGTAAAATTCAAGCTGGAAAAACAGCTAAAATGATTCTAAACGAACAAGGAAATATAGAAATAGAGTAAGAAAAAAGAGTTTATAATACTAAAATTAAAACGGTTCTTACTTTTATGTGGAAACAAAAGCACCTCACTTTACATTCTAAAATACTAAAATTAAAATCATCTGTTTTCAATGTTTTCATTTTCTTATTAGAAGCTTTACATTCTAAAATACTAAAATTAAAATGCTAGAAGACCTGTAAGTAAAAGCTTACAGGTCTTTTTTACATTCTAAAATACTAAAATTAAAATAGGTGGAGTTTTATAGCACTATTATCAATGTTTTACACGCCATTATCTGTCGACCTCTAGAAATATTGTATCAAAAAGGAATAAAAAAGTCTACTATTTTAAGAAAATCGCTATACCAAGCCATTTTTTGAATCTGTCGACCTATGGCTTTTTTACATTATTGGAAGTCGACAGATAAATAGCATTTATATGAATTAAAGTATGATGAACTTTTGTAATATTCGTTCTTAGTTCATGGAGGTAATTTGTAGGTTGGGTCGCGTGCTTGTATTTTTTACTTCTCTTGTGCTCATGGCAATAGCAACTATAGTTATGTGAATTCCGTAAAATGTTGGTATGTTTTAAAAAAATAAAGCTATTCTAGAGAAATTAGTTTAGAAGTAAACTAGTTTTTTTGTGTACAAATAGGAATTAAAGAGATTTTTAATGATAAGGTGAATAAAGTTTATTTTAAAAATGTATATATAAGATAACATAAAAGTAATTGAAGATACAGAAAAAATATGAAAATATAAAATAAGTAAGGATAAGTAATGGAGAAAGAAATAATGCGAAAGATTTATTTATTCAGAAAAAGGAACAAGAGAAAAAGAGGAAAAGAATAATCAAATTGACTTTAACCAAAAGGTATTGTATAATAAAAGTAGATATATAAGAAAAGAGGCGATGTATATGAAGCCAAAATATAGTTCAACAGAAAGTGGAATTACTATGGTTTCCTTAGTGGTTACCATTATTATATTAATTATCTTAGCTGGTATTAGCATTAACGTAACCATCGGAGATAATGGTTTAATTACCAAAGCTAAGCAGTCTAAACAAAATATTATTCTAGCAGGTGAAGCAGAAGCCATTCAATTAAATCAGTTGTATCATGACTTAGATATTAGTGGTGAGTTAACAGAGGATGAAGAAAGTACTAAAAAAGATGAAATTATTGCATTACTTCAAAAGCAAGTAGAAGAACTACAAAAACAAGTTGAGGCATTAAAAACAGAAAATGCGGAATTAAAAAAACAAATAGAAGAGTTAAGGTCTCAGATTGCTTCCCTACAAAAAGAAGTAGAGGAATTAAGGAAACAAATTGCTGATAAAAACATAGAAATCGAAGAATTAAAAAAACAAGTTAGTGAAAAAGAAGAAAAAATAAAAGAATTACAAGAACAATTAAATAACATTAATTCTCTATTATCACAAACCAATGCCACAGCCGATAAAATTTTAATGGGTTATAAAGCTTATAGTGGTGGAAAGCTATTAACTGGAACAATGGCTAATAATGGTGCCTTAAATGCTAGTTTAAATTGTGGGCAAAGTTTTACTATTCCATCTGGTTATACTAGTGGTGGAAAAGTAACTGCCAATAGTTTAGCAAGCCAAACGCCTGGTAATGCAACAGTTAATAATCTAAGTAATGGTGTAACAGCCTGGGTAAATGGACAAAAAATAACAGGAAATGGGGCAGATGTTAATAATAGTTATAATAGTGGATATAATGATGGACAGAGTCAATCGACTGGTACATTGGTAGCTCAATATAATTTAGGAATTAGTCAAGGATGGCAGGATGCTAGGACAGTTAGATTGCAAACAGGAATACCATGTAGTAAAGTTGTAATTACTACAAATGGTGGAAACAATAATAATCTTACTTATAAAATATATAATGCGAAAGGCTCTTTATTAGACATGATTAGTGTCGCATCTACTGGTAATGGAACATTTACGCGCAATATTAAAGAGGCTACTGTAATAGAAGTTACTTGGAATTTTCCAAGTGGATACGCTGATATTTCATTTTCTTTTTCAATTAACATGTATAAATAAAAGAGATATAACTAAAAATTAATAAAAAACTTCCTATGAATAATAGTAGTTCATAAGAAGTTTTTATATTATATTTACATTCTACAATACTAAAATTAAAATAGGTGGAGTTTTATAGCACTGATATCAATAGATTGCATACAACAATCTGTCGACCTCTAGAAATATTGTATCAAAAAGAAATAAAAAAGTCTATTATTTTAAGAAAAACACTATATATAGCCATTTCTTGAATCTGTCGACCAATGGGGATTTTTACATTATTGGAGGTCGACAGATAAATAGGATATTTAAATTCTTAATAATTAAATAGGATTTACATGAATTAAAGTATGATAAACTTTATCTAATTTTGTAATGTCTTGTTCTAAACTATCCGCTAAAGCATGACTTTCAAAGGTAGACATGTTACCATCTACACTAATCGTTAAAACAATCATATATTGATAACCAACAGGTGTAGAATAAAAATGACTTACTTTTTGAACTTTATCATAGTTTTTAATAATATGTAATATCAAATCTTTTGTATCTTCATCAATAGATTTATCCATTAAAACATTATAACTTTCAATAAAAATCTTAAGACCAGTCAAAGCAATCCAAATAGAGATACCAATACCTACGAGGCCATCTAACCAGTAAATATTTATTAAAGTAGCTAATATAGAAATCAAGGTAAAAGTAGTAACGATACAGTCATTTCTATGGTCTTTCATATTTGCTTCAATTAAGATATTATCAAATTTCTTAGATAACTTTTTAGTATATAAGTAAAGACTAGCTTTAATAGTAATAGTAATAATACAAACTAAGATTAATATCCAAGAAAATTGCATCTGTTCTTGGTTAATTAAAGAAATAACAGAGTCATACAATAGTTTAAAAGCAACTACAATCATAGAAATACCAATAAACATAGAGAAAATATATTCTGCTTTTCCGTGTCCAAAATTGTGGCTGTCATCTTGAGGTTCACTAGCAATCTTATTGCCAATGGAGGTCATAGCAGATGCGAAGATATCGCCAGCACTATTAGCACTATCTGCAATCATGGCTTGGCTATTGGTTAAAAAACCAATGGTTCCTTTTATAATTAATAAAAATATATTTCCAAATATACCAAAAAGTCCTGCTTTTCTAGTAACTTCATAACGTTCCATATATATCACCTTTTCTTAATTCTCATTATATGTTTTTAATTAAAATTGAAAACTAGTATAACACAAAATAACTGTAAAAACAATGTAATAACAAAATACAAATCGGTAAAATACTGTACCTAAATTAAAAAAGTAAATGTAATTCTTATTTATTGTCAATAAAAGAAAAATATATAAATTGTTTCTGCTCCATCTTAATCTGCTTTATGCCATTTCTGTAATTGACAATATTTATTCTTTAATTCTCTTCAGGTATTTAAAACATTACATAAAATAAATTGAAAAGAGGATAAGTAAAAGTGAAAATAGAGTAAATGAAATTATTGACTTTATCCAATTGGTAATATAAAATATAGTATAAATTATACAATGATGGGAAAACATAAGAAAAAGGAGAAAGATAGTATGGAAAAACAAAACGGCATTACATTAATAGTATTAGTTATAACTATTATCGTCTTAATTATTCTAGCAGGTATTTCAATAACGGCTTTAGTTGGTGAAAATGGGATAATTAGTAAAGCAAAACAAGCCAAAGAAAACACGATACAAGCAGAAGAAAAAGAAAAACAAGCGCTAAATCAAGTAGATATAGCTATGCAAGAAAAAATAAAAGATATTGTACAAGTAACGGATACAAATCCAGGAGAATTAGAAGGAGCAGGAACTGTAAATGAGCCATATGTGATTAATAGTATAGAAGATTTAGTAGTATTTGCATATCAAGTATCTAGTGGAACAAAACGTTTTGAAAATCAGTTTGTTACATTAGGAACGAATTTGGATTTTCAATCAGACAAGTCTTATGTAGATAGTAATCGAACAGATTATGACCGTTATGGATATGCTGGAAACCTGAAACAAGCATTAACAACACAAGAAGGATGGCAGGGAATCCGGAACATTAGAAAATACATTTCAAGGAACATTTGATGGAAAAGGACATCGTATTTTTCATATGTATATACAAAAAAATGGGGTACAAGAGGAAAAGCAATATATTGGTTTCTTTTCTAATGTAAATGGTGATATTCAAAATCTAAATATAGAAGATTGTGATATAGAAGTAACAGGTGAATTACAATATATTTTCGTAGGTGCTATTTGTGGAGGAAATAGCACTAATAAAATAGACAATTGTAGTGCAACAGGTAAGATTAAAGGAAACGGAACATGGATGTTAATTGGTGGAATTGCCGGAGTAGGAGAAAAAATCAGTAATAGTATAGCAAATGTCAATATAGAAGGAAGAATACGTTATGTAGGAGGAATTGCAGGGCAGACAAACAAAGAAGATAGTTACATTAGAAATTGTGGGAGTCAAGGACAGATAATAGTAGAACAAGCTACTTATATAGGTGGTATTACACGGAGTAACACAGAAAGCTGCAATAGAATCTTGTTATCACAAAGGAAATATAGAGGTAACCGATGGAAAAAATATTGGTGGAATTACAGGCCAAAGTAATTATGGAATGCTATATGCTTGCTATCATATAGGAGATATCTCTTTAAAGGGAACAGAGCAAATAGAATATGTAGGAGGTATTTCGGGACTTCAACATCAAAGTGTACAACGTTGTTATGCAATAGGAAATATTCAAAGTCAAAATACAAATGCCGACAGTCTGATAGGCGGTTTGATTGGCTTTCGAGGAACTTCTCTAAACATAGAACATAATTATGCACAAATGTTAGTAGAAGCTAAGCATAATATGGTAGGAAGTCTAATTGGTAGTGTAAGGGGAAGTGAACTAATGCAAGAAAACTATACAGTCAAAACAAATGGAAAACCAATTGGAAACATGGAGTCTATAACGGAAGATAAGATAAAGCAGTTAGAAGAAAATATGACAAACCAAGAGTTATGCAATGTTTTAAATAAAAATAGCAATAAAGATTTATTTAAAGAAGATACTCACAACCAAAATAACGGTTATCCAGTTCTAAGTTGGCAATAAAAAATAACCTACGCAGCATATGATTACAAAAAATCATATGCTGTTTTTCTATGAAAAAGCAAAAGCAATCTGATAACAAATACCCAATATGACAGTTTCATGAAAACTATTGAAAAAAAATACACTTTATGATATAAATTTGCTATACGGAAATGAGGAAAAGATGAAAAATATAAAAGACTATACATTAGAAGCTTTAAAAGAAGAAATGAAAAGTCTAGGGGAAAAACCTTTTAGGGCAGAGCAAATATTCTTCTGGCTATATCAAGAAAAAGTGAAAACATTTGATGAAATGACAAATTTATCTATTTTTCTACGTGAGAAATTAAAAGAAAATTATACGATGTGTAATTACCAAATATTAAGAAAACAAGAAGCATCAGATGGAACTAAAAAGTATCTTTTTGACGTATTAGATGGCAATGCTATAGAGACAGTATTGATGCAATATCATCATGGAAAAACCGTTTGTGTATCTTCACAAATTGGCTGTAAAATGGGGTGTAAATTTTGTGCATCTACCGGCATTGCTTTTATCAGAAATTTGACTAGTGGAGAAATTGTTGAACAGATACTAGCTGTAGAGCAAGACATAGGAGAAAGTATTTCCAATATTGTGTTTATGGGAATCGGAGAGCCTTTGGATAATTATGAAAATGTCATGAATGCAATTGCTATTTTAAATCATCCAAAAGGACTAAATATAGGAGCTAGACATATCAGTATTTCTACTAGTGGAATTGTACCTAGAATTTATGATTTAGCTAAAGAAAATAGACAGTGTACACTATCCATATCTTTACATGCCGTCAATAATGAAAAAAGAAGTCAAATGATGCCAGTAAATAAAGTATATCCAATAGAAGAATTGCTACAAGCTTGTAGAGACTATATAGAGATAACCAATAGAAGAGTCTCTTTTGAATATGCCTTAGCAAAAGACAATAATGACCATTTAGAAGATGCCAAGGAATTAGTAAAACTATTAAAAGGGATGTTATGCCATGTTAACTTAATTCCTATTAATGCTATCGAAAATGGAGCCTATACAAAAAGTAGCAACGAGAATATTATCAAATTTAGAGATTACCTAAATGACCATGGAATTGTTGCAACTATCAGAAGAGAGCTAGGTTCAGATATCGATGCAGCTTGTGGACAATTAAGAAGGAAAAATCTAAAGCCAGAAACGAAGGAAGAAAGCAAATAAAATCACAAAAAGAGCCAGTAATAGGAGGAAGAATAAATGAGGGCTTTTGCGAAAACAGACATTGGGAAAGCAAGAGACATGAATCAAGATTACTACTATATTCCAACGCAAGAAGAAGCGTTACCTTTATATATTTTAGCAGATGGAATGGGTGGTTACCAAGGCGGAGAAGTGGCTAGCAAGCTAGCAACAACAGCTGTTAAGAATTATATCACTAGTAACTTTGATAAAATAGAAAAAGAAAAGGAAGAAATCTTAAAATTAGTACGAAGTGCTATGGAATATGCCAATATGGTTGTCTATAAAAAATCAAAAGAAAATAAAGAATTAGACGGAATGGGTACTACTTTAGAAGTAT
>CATZDQ010000033.1 GCA_958417695.1 uncultured Clostridiaceae bacterium
AGAATAAATATCTGTGAAATATGCTTTCATATAAATTTTCCGGTATCCTGATTTTATATAAAATAACCTCCTGCTTTATGTGAGTCCATTTTATATCCTTTAGCTATTTTCTTCTTCACATTTTCCAGAAAATAATTGTAATTTTCCTTGTAAAATAGTTTCTAATCTAAAAACTCCATTAATTAAATTTGTTGCACTTTGATTGATTTGTAATAATTGTTCTGCTGTAATATTTTCCATAGCCACTGCTACTTGTATCTTCTCCCCTTCTGCATTTAATATATGCGATAAAGCAGTCTCTTGCATAGCTACAGATTCTATAATATCTGTAATAGCTTGACATCTTGAACCTCTAATATTAATTGTAATAGTAGACGTATTATTTTCTAAGTTAGGGTCTGGTGTCGAAGAAGTTACTCGTGCTGTATTGGTAATTGGCATATTGGTATCTTGCATAACCGTTCCTCTTATAATAACTACTACCGATTCTGAACTGTTCATGGTTCCTATATTCAAGTTTCCTGTCCACGGTTGAAAAGTAACTCCTCCATTTATAGAATACTCTGGATTAAGAATACTATTAGGAATCATATCTGTTAATACTACATTTTCTGCACTAGATGGTCCATTATTAGTAACCGTAATACGGTAAGTTAATCTATCTGCTGGATTTACACTAGTTGGACTTGCTGTTTTTACAACCATCACATCGGCACTTACTTCTGAAATTTCTACAGGTACTTCATTGGACGTTACTTGAAAAGTCTCTGGAATTCCTCCTTCTACTGGCGTATAGTTATACGTAATAGTCGCACGATTTAATGTTGGATTTTGAGTTGGTACAGAAGTTGCCTCTGCTGAAAATGTGATAGTAGCTGTTTGCCCACCTGCTATATCAGGTATAGTAAATCCTGTATTAGGATTAACACCTGTTTGTGCTATTCCATTAACAACCACAGAATTTGGAACAAAAGAAAGCCCCTCTGGAAGGATATCTTGGAAAAAGACATCTGTTAAATCACTTTCACAAGTATTGGTAAGTGTTACTGTATACCTAACTGTTTCTCCTACTGCTAATTCTGTAGTACTTGCTGTTTTTATAGGTGTAAAGACAGGCACTTCTATTTCATTTAATGAAATATCATCTATTGCATAGTCATTACCAATTGCTTCTGGCCCCTCACTTAAGAATTCTACAGTTAATGTTGTATTATTCCTAGAATTAATAACTGTACCAATTTGTTTCCACTCTGGTGTATTTACATTAACAGGTATTAAGATTCCTAAGGTTGCATTATATAATACATTTCCATTTTCATCTAATATTCTCACCCCTAATGCAGGATTTGCATAGCCTAGTGCTTTAAACATATTTAAAATCCAAGCACTAAATAAATAATTAGTATTTGGTTGTACGGTTACAACATCTCTAAAGAATACAGAACCTGGTTCAAATCCATTGACTACCATCATTCTTCCAGTTTCATTGCCACTTGTATGGTCTGCAATACGCCACCAAGCCCCTATTCTATTACTTAAAGAATTATTCATTAAATTTTGAATAGTATACTCACCAGCATCGGGTGTGTAGGTGTCTGGGTTTGGTAATACATACGTGAAATCTGGGGCAATCCCTGGATAAGGGTTTGGATTTGCACCAGTATTAGCAGGTGTTCCTGCTGGGAAAGTACCAAACGTACCATTATCAGCCACATTAATTAAATTAATAGGTGAAATAATTGCACATTCATCTGTAATAGTACTAATGGGTGTATATCGAACAGGACCATTTAGAAAATCTTGATTTTCTAAGTCTGCATCCTCCACTGTTATAAAAATCGTATTAGGTGTAGTCGCATCTAAATTAGTAGTACCTGGTGGTGGATTGCTTACATAGCTAATTGGTGGCATTGCTCCTTCTGGAATACTTCCTACTACTGCATTATTAAAATTGCCTGGTGTAGGTGTCGCTGGTGTTCCAAAAGCTTCCACAATACGATAATTTCCATTTGGCACATTTAAAAACACGTAATTTCCATTACTATCTGTTAAAACTGCTAATCTTTCGTTTGTTTCTATATTTTGCAACACAACTGGAACATTTGCAATTCCTTCCATTCCTGGAAGTGCATTTGCTGTTCTAGCTCTGTCAAATATTACTCTACCTGATATAGTTGCCACAATTTCCACCTCCTTCTATTTCTCTTGATAAAGCATTATCTAATTTTCTATTTAAAAGACATTCTAAGTCTGTTATACTTTTAATTGTATTGGTAACATTTTGATTGATTGCTAATAAATCACATACATTGTCAGAAAGTTGAATTGCTTTTTGCAATTTTTCTCCCTCTGCATTTAAAATATGTGCTAAACCAGCTTCCATTAGTGCAATGGATTCGATAACATCACAAATGCATCTATCATCATCACAAGTATCCTCTTCACATTCACAGCTATCACAAATAATCTTAAAGCAACATTGATTGCATCTATTATTTTCTAGATTTTTACATGAAAATAGCTCTGATAATTTTTTAACTAAACTATTTGTTTTTTTTGATTTCATAAAAAGACCTCCTAATCTATTCTATGTAACTCCTTCTTTTTTTGTAACAAAAATCGACAAAAAACATATAGTATATTAATAGTCATCTGCTATTAAAATTATAAACAAAGGAGTCTTTTTATGAGTATGCCAGTCATTACTCCTGGAGAAGGTACCAGAGAGCAAGCAATTACCGATTTAATAGAATCCGTAGCTATGCAAGAAACCGCGCTTTCCCACATTTTAAATGCGGAAGGCGAAAAGATGCAAGCAATTATCGCTATGGAAAATGTAACTCCAGAACAACTATTAGCACTCAATAAATCTGTTGAGCTAATGGTTAGTGTCATTACACGTCTTGAAGTTATGTTTCAAGCCAAATTAGAATTATTCAACTGTGAATTATAAGTTTTAAATTATAAATATATAAAAATAGCACCATTTAGATTTTCTATACTTTATAAAATGTATTTTTTATCTTCCTAAATAAGTGCTATTTTTATGAATTATTTTTCTTTTTTATATGGATTTGTCATATTTTTATCTATTTTAGTATGAAGTATCTATCAATTGGTATATAATAAGGAAAATCTATAAAAAGGAAAGAAAATCATGATAAAATTTGGTTCAGCTGGAAACCCAAAAGATTTCTATGATAAGGGTTTTAACAAATCGGAATTTATGCCACAATACTTAAATACTTTTGGCTTAAACGCCTATGAATATCAATGTTCAAGAGGCGTTCGCATTAGTGATGAAAAAGCTATGTTAATTAAACAAGAAAGTCAGAAATATGGTATTTCTCTTAGTGTACATGCTCCTTATTATATTTCACTTTCTACAGAAGATGAAAGAAAAAGACAAAACTCTATTACCTATATTATAAATACGGTACAAGCTGCACAAAAAATGGGTGCAGATAGAGTCATTGTTCATTCTCGGTGCTGTACTTGGAATGGATAGACTTACTGCTTTACAGCATGCTATGCAATTATTAAGCTTAGCCCTTAAGCAATTAGACGAACTTGGTTTAGGTTCTATTTCCCTTTGTCCAGAAACAATGGGAAAATTCAATCAATTAGGAAATTCTGAGGAAGTTATTGCTTTGTGTCAATTAGACACTAGGCTTATTCCTGGTATTGATTTTGGACATCTCTATTGTAGAAGTCTTGGTAAGTTAAATACTTTTGAAGCCTGGAAAAAAGAATTAAATTTATACATTCACGCTTTAGGTTATGAAAGAATGAAACACTTTCATAGCCACTTTAGTAAAATGCTTTATACAGAACATGGTGGTGAAAAATGTCATGTTACCTTTGCACAAAAAGATTGTGGACCTGATTTTGAAGTACTAGCACGTGTATTGCTCAAACTAAACTTAGAACCTAGAATAATTTGTGAATCTGCAGGTACCCAAAGTATAGATGCCAAACAAATGAAAGATATATACACAAAAATAAAAGAGAATTTATAAATCCTCTTTTGTTTTCGTAGTATATACATTTTATGTTAATTATGTTATAATAAATACAGAAGTTCTTAAATATCTATGAGTAGTAATAACTCATATCATTAAAAGGAGAAAGCTATGGATATTTTTAACAGAATTAAAACTATTTTTACTACTACAGGAAAGGAACGGAAAATAAACTATAAGGATTTGGAAAAGCGGTTTTGGAAAATACTATTTTCTATTATCCATCTTATCGCAAAGGTTCTGTCAGGTGCAATCATTTTAGTGGTTTTAGCACATATTGCTCCTGAACTGCGTCAGCAGGTTCCATCTCTTTATCGGTTTGTTGACCTAATAATGTCTTGTACTGAATATCTATATTCGTACATTTGGCAAATACTTTTCTGAAAAAAGGCACCCCTGATGCTGTTGCATTAGGGGTTTTCCTTATATATTCTGATTTTTAATAATGTTAAAATATGCTAATATAGGAAAAAGTTTACCTAAGTAACTTAGATAAACTTTTCATTTTTACAATATTTCACTTTATTTCTTAAATTAATTTTGAGCATCTCTACCTTCTGGTAAAGCTGGTACATCTAATACTACTCTTACCTTAAACATATATTTTACAGCTCTTACAAATTTACTTTCTTTAATTCTTTGCCATAAAGAAGGTTTTACTTCAAAAGTAGTCTCCTGCTCATAAGTATTTTGTGTAACTGGTGCTTCTTCTATTTTTTCTTCCACAATATCGGTTACATTTTCTTCTGGTGTTGGAATTAATTTTAAAGCATCTGCCACTTCAATTCCAATATAACTTAATGCTTTTGATCTATCTTCTATTCTTTCCATATCAATTTCTATATGTAAATTAGATTCTAGATTAACAATTCTTGCATTAATTAATTTAACCGCATCTTGATAATTTTGTGATTTTTTAGATTTTGCTTTACCTATAATCTCTAAGGTCTCTATGATGTCTTCTGGAAAGTCATCTTCTATTTCTTTAATAGAGTTTTTCCATCCCTCTTCTTTATTTTCTACATTTTCAAGAACATCTTTTAAAACACCGGCAGCTGCAATATTAGCTTCTCTTTGACGAATTAGTTCTTCAATTTGTTTTGTATTTTCTTCAAATTGGTTAGTTGCAAATTCTACTAATTCGTAAGCTGCTTTATACACACTTGCTGGAAAATTCTTCTTTTTTGGATATTCTATTAAATACGTTTTGATAGACTCTATTAAATCCTTAAAGTAACTGTCATCCTCTAACTGAATAATTTGCTTTTTACTCTTAGGGTTGATTAGCTTTTCTACTTTATCAATATTCGATAATATTTTCTCTTCTGTGATTACCATTCTCACATTTACTATGCCGGATCTAGACATTGTAAACTCTCCTCCTTTGTCCTATGTATTTGTCATTTATCTACTTCATTTTACAAAAAACTACAATAGGATTCTTAATCTATTATATTTCAACTTCTATCTCATTTTAATACATTTCTAGCCTAGGTGTCAATAGTAAAATCCCATTTTCCGTAAAATGTAACAGAACTGTAACAATCTTTTATTTTTTGTCTTCTTGCGTTTCTTTATCTTTATTAATCTCTACATATCTTTTAATTTTCATAGTCGTTGTTTTAACAAATTCATCCTTCTTGATTTCTAAATTTTTAATAGCTTTATAAGATGGTGATTTTTTATTAATTATTTTAATTTGTTCCCAAATGATGTTATAAATTTGTTCTTCTGTTAAATCTTTTCCATGTCTTGCTTCTATCTCTTCATAATTTGGAATGACCTTTACAGAAATCACTAACTCTTTCTCACCCTTTTGTTCTTTACCATATACCATACATTCTGCAATTTCTGGTATATCTCCTAATAATAATTCTAATTCTTCTGGATAAATATTCTTTCCATTTTGTGTAACAATTACATTTTTAGTTCTACCTGTAATATATAAGAACCCTTCCTCATCTAAATATCCCACATCACCAGAATGGAACCATCTATTACCATTTTCATCTACTTCAATCACTTCATTCGTTGCTTCTTCATCTTCATAGTATCCAAGCATTAACGTATCACTTTTAATTAATACTTCTCCTTCTTTTTTCTCATTTGGATGGTCTATTTTTATTTCTGCACAAATAACTGCTTTTCCAGCAGAACCTACTTTTGGATTAAATTCAGGGGTTAGTGCTGCAATTGGTGCTGTTTCTGTTAGACCATATCCTTGTAAAAAGGAAATACCAATATCTTGTACCCATTTTCCAACTTTTGGGTCAATTGGTGCTGCTGCTGATACAATAATTCTTAGTTTGCCACCTAAGTTCTCATAAATTTCATTAAATACTTTTTTCTTAATATCTACACCCACACCCTTTAAAGCATTGGTGATGTGAATCATAGAATTAACTAACCCAGCTTTTCCACTTTTCTGAATAGTTGCATTAATTTTTTTATATAAGTTTTCAATTAATAATGGTACTGCTAGTAAAGCGGTTGGTTTTGTTTCTTTTAAATCTGGTACAATATGTTTTAAACCTTGGCATATAGCTACTGAACATCCATTGGCCATTGGTAATAAAAAGCCAATACTAGATTCATACGTATGATGTAATGGTAATACTGAAAATAATCTATCATGTTCATATAATTTTACATAAGCACTTACCGCATTAACATTTTGTGCTAGGTTTTTATTGGAAATCATAACTCCCTTAGAATTAGAGGTGGTTCCTGATGTAAAAATCAAAACTTTAAAAGCATCTGGGTCAATTGGTATTTCCATAAAAGAATTATCTCCTGCTTTTATTAAAGCTTTTCCCTCTTCTACTATGGTATCAAATCCTATATCTCTACCATCTAGAGTATCTTGGCTATTCATTTGAATAAAGTATTTTACTTCTGGCAATTTATCTTCTACTTTTTTAATGACTTCCTTTTTCTTCGTAGAATAAATAACAGCAGATGCTCTTGACCTACGGATTACATTTTCAATTTCATTAGCTGGTAATTCTTTATCTACTGGTACCGCAATTCCTACACCACAAAGCATAGCCATATAGGATACATACCAATTATAGGTATTTTCTCCAATAATAACCACTCTTTCCTCTTTCAAATGATATTTTTGTGTAAGTGCAGTTCCTAGAGCAATTACATCATCGGCAAATTCTGTATAAGTAATTTGTTTAAATTCTTCTTTAGGATTAAACTTTTCTAGCATAAATACATTATTCGCATATACTTCTTTTGATCTTGTAAAAATTTCTTTGATAGTTTGATAATTGGTTGGTTCATACTGTTTTTGTTTTTCCTTTGGGGCTACTTCTGTTTTTTTCTTTAATTCTTCATAGTCTACCTTTACTTCTTCTATATTTTCTATTTCTTTCATCTTTATCTTTGGAAATTTAAAATTAGGCATTTTAAAGTCTTTTAAGATTCTCATTTTCTTCTTCTCCTTTTATTTCTCGATTTTTAGCACATCTTATATTTTTCTTAATTTTCTGATAAAAGCATTATCTATTTCTGCATATAATTCTGGAACTTCTATATTTTTTTCTCTTCTTAATTTATAAATTAAACTAGAGCATACAAAACCAAATACCCCTGATGCAATAACATTTGGGTCAGCTTGTATAATTTCTTGTTTTTCCATTCCTTCTTCTACAATTTCTTGTATCATCTGGATGTACTCAAATACATAATCTCTACACATCTTACTTCTAGGGCCAGTTCCCCATATCTGGCTTAAAATAATGGTCATAAAGCTTTCGTATTTAACTAACACTTTTAGTTCTATTAATACAATTGCCCTTAATTTATCAATAGAATTCGTTAATTTATCGGTTTTAATAGCAATACTATTTTTTAATAGCTTTACTCCCTCTTCTACTAGGAATTTAAAAATTTCCTCTTTACTTGAAAAATGGTAATATAAAGTTCCTTTTGCAACGCCTACCGTTGCTGTTATCTCCTCAATACTCGTTGCATCATATCCTTTTTCTGCAAATAGCTTCATAGAAGTTTCAAATATTTTTCTTTTTGTTTTATTCATGCTTTTCTTCACCTTTTTTAATAAAATCTTAAATAATTATATAATTTTCTTGGTATTTTTGCAAGTAAATTCCAAGAAAAAGGAAAGAATCCTAAGCTTCTTTCCTTTGTTTCTTATTTTCTAGTTTTACCATCTAAAGTATCTAAATTATCTAATGCTTTTCCAGTTCCTAAAGCTACACAGGAAACAGCATCTTGGGCTATCATAACATTGATTCCGGTTTTCTCTTGCAAAAGTTTATCTAAACCATCTACCAAACAGCCTCCTCCTGTCATATAGATTCCTTTATCACTAATATCTGCTGCTAACTCTGGTGGTGTTTTTTCTAAAACAGAATGTACGGCATCTACAATCATAAGTGCTGGTTCCATTAGGGCTTCTAGCATTTCACTAGAACGAATGGTAACTGTTTTTGGAAGACCTGTTAACAAGTCTCTTCCTCTAATATCCATCTGTGCATCCTGTATTTTAGGATATACACAGCCAATATTTATTTTCAAGTCTTCTGCTGTTCTTTCACCAATCATAACATTGTGTTTTTTCTTAATATATTTAACAATTGCTTCATCAAATTTATCTCCTGCTATCTTTAAAGAAGTACTAACTACAGAACCACCTAAGGATATAACTGCTATATCTGTTGTACCTCCACCTATATCCACTACCATATTTCCACATGGCTTAGATATATCAATACCAGCACCAATGGCTGCTGCAATTGGCTCTTCTATTAAATATACTTTTCTAGCACCAGCTTGTGAAGCTGCATCAATAACGGCTTTTTTTTCTACTTCGGTTACTTGTGAAGGTATGCATATCATAATTCTTGGTGAAAACACAAACTTACCACAAACTTTTCCAATAAAGTATTTTAACATTTTTTCAGTCACGGTATAATTAGAGATGACGCCATCTCTTAATGGTCTAGTGGCTACTATATTGCCAGGTGTTCTTCCTAGCATTCTTCTTGCTTCTTTTCCTACTGCTAGTACGTTTCCTGTATTATTATCCACTGCTACTACAGATGGTTCACGAAGTACAATTCCTTTTCCTTTTGCATAAGCAATCACACTAGCTGTTCCTAAATCTATTCCTATATCTTGTCCAAAGCCGAACATTTCCATCTTCCTTTCAAGATTTTTGATTTCATTTCATTATTTCTGTTTTATTACAAATCTGTTACAATTATATTACGTTTTTATAAAAATATCAATCTTTTTATAAAATTTTTTCATGTTTCTACAAACAGTATACCCAAATAACTAAAAAGAAAACCTAAACGGTTTTCTTTTTAGTTATTTTATTCCATTTTATCCAAAATAACATAGAAATATGATACTAGTCACTAATACGGCAAAATTCATAGTTGGGTCTGATTCTTTTTGTTCTTGTGTTACCTCATCGGAAATGGTATTTACTAAATCAATTTCTACTCTATCTACTTTACTATAATTAAATTTTATTTCAAAATCTTGTTTTTCTTTAGAAGTCAACTCTTTTACTTCTACATATTTTGTTCCCATGAGAACATCATGTTTAGAATAAAAATCCATTTTGATATATTGGTTTTCTATTGTCTCTGGCGTATCATTTAATAAACTTCCTGTTACTACACCATTAACAGAAGTTGCTTTTACTTGTACATCCATACATACATCAGTTAAAATTTTATAATCTTTTTTATGATACGTGGTATGTATAGCAAAATTAATCATTACTTGAGAAAATAGAAAAAAGGCAACCACTAATATTGCATAAATAAAAAATGTTTTCATTCTCTTCATATTATTTTTTCTCCATTCTACATTTTTTTCTATTTTTCTTCTTTAGATTCTTTTTGTGATTTTTTTATTTTATTTTTCTAAATACACCAGATACTTTTCCTAAAATTTCACAATTAGGAACGATAATAGGGTCCATTGTACTATTTTCTGGTTGCAAACGGATGTGGTCTTTTTCTTTATAAAATGTTTTTACGGTAGCTTCTTCTCCAATTAATGCTACTACAATTTCTCCATTATTAGCGGTATTTTGTTTTTTTACTAATATATAATCTCCATTTAAAATTCCTGCTTCTATCATGCTTTCTCCTCTAACCGTTAGCATGAAGCTTTCACTGTTTCCTACAAAGTCCAATGGAATTGGGAAGGTATCTGTTACATTTTCTACTGCTAAAATTGGTTCACCTGCTGTAATTTTACCTATAACTGGCACATCTACCATTTCTCTTCCTGTATATAAATTCTTCATTTCTTGCTTCTTTTCTCCTGAAGCATTTTTAATTAATCTTAAAGTTCTTCCTTTTTGGTCTTCTTTCTTGATATAACCTTTTTCTGCTAATTTTCCTAAATAGCCATGTACAGTTGCTGTAGAATTCAAACCTACTGCTTTTCCAATTTCTCTTACAGAAGGTGGATAACCATTTTCATCTACTTGCTTTTCAATAAATTTTAATATAGCTTTTTCTCTTCTATTGATTTCCATTGGATCTTTCTTTGCTCTCATTTACATCACTCCTAATTTTATTTTACATTATCTTATCATACAAACAAAAAAATGTCAAACAAAAGTTTCAATTTCTTTGTTTGACATTTTTCTATTTGATTTTTTCTTTTCTATTAATCATACCATTCTAGTTCCCAATCGACTACTTGAACAGTATCTCCTTCTTTAACCCCCGCTTCTTTTAATTTTTGATTTACACCTATTTCTTCTAAGCATTTTTGGAAATAGTACATAGATTCATTATCTTCTAAATTCACTCTTCTCATTATATTTTGTACTGCTGGTCCATCTACTATAAAGATACCATCTTTTCTAGTAATCGTAAAGTCTTCTTTTTCCTCTAATGTATATACTTTCTTATCTTCTATGGTCACAACTTCTTCTTTTGGTAATGTTTTTAAGACTTCTACAACTCGATTTAGTAATTCTTTTACTCCTTCTCCTGTTACAGCTGAGATTTTATAAATTTCTATTCCTTTTTCTTTTGCCATATCTTCTAATGCTTGGTATAAACTTGCATCTTGCATACTGTCTATTTTATTAGCAACTATGATTTGTTTCCTATCTGCTAATTTTTCACTATATTTTTTTAGTTCTGCATAAATGGTTTCAAAGTCATCTACAGGATTTCTACCTTCTGAGCCAGATACATCTATCACATGTAATAATAATCTAGTTCTTTCTATATGCCTTAAGAATTGAATTCCTAAACCAGTTCCTTCACTAGCGCCCTCTATAATACCTGGTATATCAGCAATCACAAAGCTATCACCATGTTCGGATTGTACAACTCCTAAGTTTGGTTCTAGTGTAGTAAAATGATAATCTGCTATTTTAGGTGTTGCTGAGGTCGTTCTTGCTAGAAAAGTAGATTTTCCTACATTAGGAAATCCTATTAAGCCTACATCTGCTAATAGTTTTAATTCTAGTATTAGTTCTTTTTCAATTCCTTTTTCTCCATCTTGTGAGAAACGAGGGGCTTGCCTAGTAGATGTGGCAAAATGGGTATTTCCCTTTCCTCCCCTTCCTCCTGGTAAAATTAATTCTTTTTGGTCTTTTTCTGATAAATCTGCTAATACTTGTCCTGTTTTGGCATCTTTAATAATGGTTCCAATTGGTACC
>CATZDQ010000034.1 GCA_958417695.1 uncultured Clostridiaceae bacterium
ATTTATGCTATATAGTATAAAATATGAAAAAGAAGAGATGAAGATACGATTAAAATTTAAGTGTATAGAAAAACTCAAAAGATAATAGAAAATATCTTGTTGTATTGTGCAAAAAAATGTCAATAATACAAAGTTTTTGCATTATAGTGCAAAAACTTTACTTAGTATAAGATTACAGACTATTATCCTAAATATTTACTTTAGATGTTTTACCTACAGCTACTTATAATGGAATAAAGAGGATGAATGTAATTGATTGGTTGCTTAAAAATAAAGAATAGAAAAAAAGCAACCCCAAAAGATATCTTTTAAATTTTATATCTTAAAGGTTAAATAGAAAAAGAAAATCTGCTAGATTTTCTTTTTTGGCTATTTTCTGTTTATAATTCTATACTAATATGACCAGAAGTTTCTTCTTTGAAGTTCTTAACAATAGAAGAAATTTGTCCCTCTGTTAAGAAACGATTTAAATTAGAAAGAGAAATACCTGTGCCATAAGAAAGTGCTTCTAAAGTAGCAGGACAATCATTATCTGCTAAAAATCCTTTTAGAGTAGCTAGGTCTTTTTGGTCTCTTGCCTCACAATTAGGACAAATATGATTAGTAGATGCAAAGAAAGCACCACAACGTTTACATTTATTTAATTCCATAGAAAAATCCTCCTATTCTGAAATTCCCTATTATCTTCTATAAAAATACAAATTTATTTCTTATATGACATGTATTGTATCATAGATTTAAAAAAAATAAAAGATAAATTTCAAAAAATACTTGCAATTTATGAAGAACTTATATATAATAATGATAATCGTTATCAAGAAAGGAAAAAAACATGAAAAAGTATAGTAGACAAAGAGAATTAATCTTACAGTCTTTAAAAAAAAGAGTTGATCACCCGACAGCAGAAACCTTATATGCAGATTTGAAAGTGCAAATGCCAGAAATAGGAATTGCAACGGTTTATAGAAATTTAGCAGATTTATGCGAAACAGGGGATATTATTAAAATTAAATCTAAAAGTGGACCAGATCGTTTTGACGGAAATCCAGAACCACACATTCATTTTGAATGTGATGAATGCCATGAAATTTATGATATTTTTATTCAGGATAACCAAACTAAAAAGATTGATAACGAAATAAAAAGATTAGCAGAAAACATTGATGCACAAAGCCATACATCGAATATTTGGATATATGGATTATGTAAGAAATGTAAAGTATTAGCTAATTTTAAAAAGTAAAAAGTAGGAGGAAAATAATGAAAGCTTATGTTTGTAAAGTATGTGGATATGTACATTTTGGAGAGGAAGCACCAGAAAAATGCCCACAATGTGGAGCATCAAAAGATAAATTTGTAGAGAAAGAGGAAAGTGCACAGAAGAATTATGCAGATGAACACGTAATCGGTGTAGCACAAGGAGTAGATGAAGAAATTGTAAAAGGATTAAGAGACAATTTTAATGGAGAATGTACAGAAGTAGGTATGTATTTAGCTATGAGTAGACAGGCAGATAGAGAAGGCTATCCAGAAATTGCAGAAGCTTTTAAAAGATATGCACTAGAAGAAGCAGAACATGCTGCTAAATTTGCAGAATTATTAGGAGAATTAGTATTTCCAGATACAAAGAAAAATGTCATGTTAAGAGCAGAAGCTGAACAAGGTGCTTGTATGGGCAAGAAGGAAATTGCAACAAAAGCAAAACAATTAGGATATGATGCTATCCATGATACAGTACATGAAATGTGCAAGGACGAAGCAAGACATGGAAGAGGTTTTGATGGTTTATTAAAAAGATATTTTAATGACTAAAATAAAAAATAAATTCGACAAGAAACACTTAACTTTTTAAGTGTTTTTTTGTATACTCATTTAAAGTAAATAAAAAGGGTGGGGAGACGCAATGCAAGAGGATAAAGATTATTTAAATAAGTATAAAGCGACAATAGGAAATGCAAGTGATAAAGTAATAACCGATTTTAGAATAGAACAAATGGTATGTCAAAAAATAGAAACGCTTATGAATACAGTAAAAGAAGATACAGAAACATTTACACTAAAAGAAAAAGAAGATATTATGCAAATATATATGGAATATGAAATAGGAATTAAGCAGATGTTTAAACTAGGTTTTTCAGAGAAGGAAAAAGAAATAGAAGACAGATACCAAATAGAGAGGCAAAAACAAGAAAATAATGGAAAACAGACAGTTGTTTTAACAATATTAAGAAAAAGAATCAATGAAGGACTAATACAATTAGAAAAGGAAAATCCAGAAAATCCAATATGGAATATGCTAATAGTAGATAGAGGCAAGTTTTTAAATGAAGCGATAGCCAATAGATGGTTTGAGAAGGCAGATACACATACCATATTAGGTCTAACAGATAAATGGATAGAAGAGCAAAAAACACAAATGCAAAGAGAAAGACAAGTTAGTTGAAAAATAATGAGCTGTTAGAAAAATAGTTTGAGAAAAGGTATGTATATAAGTTTTATGAAAACGTATAGGTATATAAAACGCCCAAAAAGATTTATCTTCCATGTTTATTCCGTTATTCTTTTTTTAGAAAGGGGGAAGTATGGAAAAATTAAAACAAACCAAGATATTAGGTATCATAGGAAGTATACTACTAATCATATCCGTGTTTTTACCCATGTTAGTTGAAAAAAGTATCTTAGGAGAATATTCACTTAATTGGATTAAAACAGAAGGTATTTTTGTAGTGGTTTTAGCAGTAGTCAATCTAATACTTATTTTCTCTGATAAATTATCTGATAAGATAGTTTTTATGGAAAAGCTAAAAAATCCGAAGTTAATCCTAATTTCAACAGGTATGATTCTAATTATGCTATTATTACTTACATTTAGTCCAGGCAGGCTAGTAGCTAGTGCAAGTGGCGTATCTGGAAGTTATGCGCAGATGTTAGAAACATACTTAGGGGAGTATATTCAATTTGGTATAGGTTTTTACATAGCTTGGGTAGGTATTTTACTTTCAGCAATACATGCCGTTTTTCATAAAACAGATGCTTTAGATTAAAAAAGTATACCAATGAATTCTTTTATTTAGTAAGAAACAAAAAATTACGAAAAAGGCTTGCATTTGTAAGCTTTTTTTGTTATAATCATAAGCGTAAAAAAATACACACACTTTATGTAGTTAAAAAAGGGTGCTTGTTATTATAACAAGTCTTTTTCAATGTTAGAGGTAAAGTGGAGGTAAAACAAAAAGGAGGAAATGAAAATGGCAGTAGTTGCAATGAAACAATTACTAGAAGCAGGTGTTCATTTTGGACATCAAACAAGAAGATGGGATCCTAAAATGGCAGAATACATTTTCCAAGCAAGAAATGGTATTCACATTATTGATCTTCAAAAAACTTCTAAAAAAATCGATGAGGCATATAGCTTCATGAAAGAACAAGCAGAAGAAGGAAAAACAGTTCTATTTGTAGGAACTAAAAAACAAGCACAAGAGTGCATGAAAGAAGCTGCTGAAAAAAGCGGTATGTTCTATGTTAACCAAAGATGGTTAGGTGGAATGCTTACAAACTTTGGAACAATTAGAAGAAGAGTAGAAAGATTAAAAGAATTAGAAACAATGCAAGAAGATGGTACATTTGATGTACTACCTAAAAAAGAAGTTATTCTTTTAAAGAAAGAAATGGAAAAACTAGAAAAGAACCTTGGGGGAATTAAAGAAATGACACAAATTCCTGGCGTTATTTTCGTAGTAGACCCTAAAAAAGAAAGAATTGCTATCTTAGAAGCTAGAAAATTAAATATACCAGTTGTTGGTCTAATTGATACAAACTGTAACCCAGATGATGTAGATTATGCTATCCCTGGAAATGATGATGCTATCCGTGCTGTAAAATTAATTGCAGACACTATGGCAAATGCTATCATCGAAGGTAGACAAGGCGAATCTATGGATATGGAAGTAGAAGAAATGGCACAAGAAGAAGTAAAAGAAGAACCAGAAAGCATAGAAGAAGTTGTAGCAGCAGAAGAAACAGTAGAAGAATAAATCAATTAAAATCAAAAAAAGAGGGTAGAGCTCTTTATCTGCTCTAACCTCTTTTATATTTTTAAAAGGAGGAAAGAAAATGATTACAGCAAGCCAAGTAAAAGAGCTTAGAGAAAAAACAGGTGCAGGCATGATGGACTGCAAAAAAGTATTAACAGAAACGAATGGTGATGAGGAAAAAGCAATCGAGTTATTACGTGAAAGAGGAATTGCAAAAGCTGCTAAAAAATCAGACAGAATTGCAGCAGAAGGGCTAGTAGCTGCATACGTAACTGATGATAAAAAAGTAGGAACAGTTGTAGAAGTAAATGCAGAGACAGACTTTGTTGCTAAGAATGAAGAATTTAGAACTTTTGTTGCTGACATAGCAAAACAAATTGCTGAAAAAGCACCAGCTACAGTAGAGGATTTATTAGAACAAGAAGCAATGTTTGAAGCAGGAAAGACAGTAGGAGAAGTTTTAACTGGAAAAATAGCAACTATTGGTGAAAACATGTCTATTAGAAGATTCGAAAGATTTGAATCAGCAAATGGAACTGTTGAAAAATATATACATGGGGATGGAAAAATTGGTGTTTTAGTAGAAATGGAAAATGCTACAGAAGATTTAGAAAAAGATATTTGTATGCAAATTGCAGCTGCTAAACCAGAATATTTAGATAGAGAAGCTGTACCACAAGAAGCTGTAGAAAAAGAAATGGAAATCTTAAAAGCACAAGCTATGAATGAAGGAAAACCAGCTGAAATAGCAGAAAAAATGGTACAAGGAAGAATCGGAAAATTCTATGGAGAAATTTGCTTAATAGAGCAAGAATTTGTAAAAGACCCAGATGTAAAAGTTGGAAAAATGGTAGCAGATAAAGGTGCTAAAATTGTTAGATTTGCAAGATTAGAAAAAGGTGAAGGATTAGAAAAAAGAGAAGAAAACTTTGCTGAAGAAGTTGCAAAACAAATTAATGGATAATATTTTATCAAATAAAAGAGAAGGGGAGAATATTCTTCCTTTCTCTTTTATTTGGTAAATTTAATTGACACTACAAGAGATACTTCCTTGTAACCAACCACAACTAGCTGTAGCAGAATTACCAGATAAAGAAATAGTAACAGGTAAACCATTTACATTTTGCCAGACATATCCATTACGATTATAGATTTGTCCGCTAAAAGTTAATTCAATAGTAACATTTTTTCCTGATTCTATATCCTTACCATTTCCAGTAATTTTTATACCATTTACCCATGCTGTTTTTCCACTACTTATATTATCTGACGTTGCTGTTGCCTGTGTTTGACTTGCTAAACTGTTGGCTGCGACTTTCCCAGAACCATTGTGATAACCTGCTGGAATGGTATAAATTTGTCCACAATTTAAACTACTACTAATTGCTCCTTGATTTACCATTGTGCCAGTTAATAGTTTTCCTCCACTATACGCTTTATAGCCTGCTAATACTTTGTCAGCTGTCGCATTGGTCTGGGCTAATAAGGAATTTATATTATTTAACTGATTTTGTAGGTCTTGTATCTTGGTTTCTTTTTCACTGACTTGTTTCTTTAAATTGGCTATCTCTACATCCTTACTGGCTACTTGTGCTTTTAAGTCAGCTATTTCTTTTTGTAAATTATTAATCTGTATATTTAAATCCTCTATTTGTTTCTTTAAGTCTGTATTTTCTATTTGCAAGCTAGCTATTTGTTTTTGTAATTCTTCCACTTGCTTTTGTAATAAAGCAATAATCTCGTCTTTCTTGGTAGATTCTTCATCTTCTGACATCTCATTCCCAGTTTCTAATTCATAATATAATTGATTTAACTGTATAGCTTCTGCTTCTCCAGCCAAAATTATATTTTGTTTAGCTTGTTTAGCTTTGGTGATAATGCCATCTTTACCTATTGTCACATTCAAACTAATTCCTGCTAAGATAATTAAAAGAATGATAGTAATGACTAAGGCCACTAAGGTTACACCGTTTTCTTTTATTTCTTTATCCATATTTATGCTCCTTTTGCTTTTCTTTTATATTTTACATTTTCATATTTCCACTCAGAACTTTCAATGATTGTTATGTAGCCTAAAGAATACAAATAGAAAATATATAAAAATGATTGACAAAAAAGAAAATTTGGCATAATATATGAATAAATATTCATATATTCATATAAAAACAGAAAGGAAAGAAAAAATGAAAGAAGAATTACAAGAATTTATTTGTGGAGAGAACTGTCCACATTATCATAAAATTGACGAAGTGAGACGTACAGAACCAACAGAAGAGGAAATTATAGAGATGGCAGATGTCTTTAAATTATTTTCAGATAGTACGAGATTACGCATTATTTGTGCCATTTTAAATAATGAATTGTGTGTATGTGATTTATGCGAACTATTAAACCTAACACAATCCAATGTATCCCATCAATTACAACTATTAAGAAGTGCTAAATTAGTAAAATATAGGAAAGAGGGAAAGCAAGTTTTCTATAGTTTAAAAGATGAGCATATTGAAAAGATTATTACTATGGCATTAGAACATATTATAGAGGAGGGACAATAGTATGCAAAAGCATAACCATCATCATGAACAAGAACGTGTAATAGAGAGTTGTAATAGGGGAGAGTGTGGTTGTCATCACTGTCATCATGCAGAAGGAGAAAGGGAAGAAAACACGAAGATAAGTAAATGGCTATATGGTATTTCTATTCTTTTATTTGCTATTAGTTTTTTACCCATAGTAACACCCTATAAAATGTATATACATCTAGCAGTTGTTTTATTAGCTGGCTATGAGTTGATTTTAACGGGCATCAAAAATATGTTTCATTTAAACTTTGAAGAAGATACACTAATGACTATAGCCGTTATAGCTGCCTTTATATTAGGAGAATATCCAGAAAGTTGTATGGTAGTACTATTATTTCGATTAGGTGAATTTCTAGAAGAAAAAGCAGTTGAGAATTCCAATAAGAATATAAAAAGCATTGTAGAAATAAAAGCCAAAACAGCCAATAAGTTAAATGAAAAGGAGGAAGTATCGGTTTTAGCAGTAGAGCAAATACAAATAGGAGACCGTATTTTAATAAAACCAGGAGAAATGGTACCTTTAGATTGTCGTATTTTAAAAGGAAATTCTACTTTGGATATGGCCAATATCACAGGAGAAAGCGTTCCAGTTTATGTAGAAGAAGAGATGGAATTATTGTCCGGTTCTTTAAATTTGACAGGTAGTTTAACAGCCATGGTTACAAAAGATTATGCACATTCAACTGCTTCCCAGATTGTAGACTTAGTCTATGAAGCTACCAATAATAAGGGAAAAACAGAAGCTTTTATTACTAAATTTTCTAGAATTTATACACCTATTGTAATTAGTATTGCCGTATTACTAGCTATTTTTCCACCATTATGTTTAGCACAAGAATGGAAAGAATGGATAATGAGAGCATTAGTCTTTTTAGTAGCCTCTTGCCCATGTAGTATTGTTATTTCTGTGCCATTAGCCTTTTTCTCTAGTGTAGGTAGTATTTCCAAAAAAGGTATGCTGATTAAAGGGACTAAACATATAGAAGCTTTAGCAAAAGCAAAATATATAGCCTTTGATAAAACAGGAACCATTACTACTGGAAAAATGGTAATGGATGAATTCGTAAATTTGGGAAATAGAAAAGAGATAGAATTACTATCGATTATGCAAGCACTAGAGAAGAACTCTAATCATCCAATATCCACAGCCATAGGAAAAGAAGTGGATAAGTATACTGAAAAAATAGAAATACAGGTAGAAAATTATAAGGAAATTCCAGGACATGGTATAGAAGCACAAATAGAAGAAAAACAAGTGTTATTTGGTAATCAGAAATTGCTAGAAAAACACCAAGTGGAAATTAGAAATCTAAAACAAAATGCGAATTACTTAGTAATAGATGGAAAAATAGAAGGTTATATCACCTTAAAAGAACAAATACGAGAAGATGCAAAACAATTAGATGAGAAATTTAAAAAAGTAGATATAAAAGAAGTCATTATGCTAACAGGAGACCATGAAGAAAATGCAAAAGAAATAGCTATGCAAGTAGGAATTTCACAAATGTATGCAGGTTTATTACCACAAGATAAATTAGAAAAGGTAAAGGCATTAAAAGAAAAAGGAAAAGTTATATTTGTAGGAGATGGCATAAATGATAGTCCAGTTTTAGCAGTTTCAGACTTTGGAATCTCTATGGGAGAGGCAACGGAAATTGCCAATAGTACAGCAGATGCTATTTTAATATCTAATCGTATTAGTAGCATTCCAAAAATGATACAAATTGCTAGAAAAACAATGCATATTATCCAGTTTAATATTTTCTTTTCACTGGTGGTAAAGGCTATTATTTTAACGCTAGGCATGATGGGAAATGCACCAGTTTGGTTAGCCATCATTGCAGATACAGGCGTTAGCTTAATAACGGTCTTAAATTCCGTTCGTATTATGAAAAAGTCTAAACACGATATTGCATAGAAAATCTATAAAACACCTTGTCTATACAAGGTGTTTTAGTATATAATAGGCTATATAAAAAAACGGAGGGAATTTATGAATACATTAGAAGAGAAAAAAACAAACATAAAATTTGATATTTTAGCAATTGTGGTAATTATCATCCTTTGCTTTGCCATTGCCCCCATTACCTTACAAAACGATACGTATTATACTCTGAAAATCGGTGAGTTAATCACACAAAATGGAGTAGATATGCAAGACCATTTCTCGTGGCATGAAGATTTACCCTATACCTATCCACATTGGGCCTATGATACTGGTTTATACTTAATTTATCATTTAGGAGAGATGACAGGTTTAGCAGATGGCGGTATGCTATTTGTTTATCTATCCACCATTTTACTAGCTTGCATATTAGGTGTATTAATCTATCATACCAATAAGAAATTAACAAAAAATAGCCTGATATCTTTATTCATTACTTTAGCGGTTATTTACTTATTGAAAGACTTTATAGCAGCAAGAGCGCAGCTCGTATCCTATATTATTTTTGTATTAGAAATTCTATTTATAGAAAACTTTTTATCTACCAAAAAGAAGAGATATTTAGTAGGAATTGTATTACTATCTATTGCACTTGCTAACATCCATGTAGCCGTATGGCCATTCTTCTTTGTTTTATTCCTACCATATATTGCAGAATTTATTCTTGCATGGATAGCAGATAAACATATACTTATGAAATTAAGTAAATGGTATATTAAACATCAGCGTAAGAGTTTAGAGAAGAAACAAGAGAAATTAGAACATAAGCAAAAAGAAGGCTATGAAAAACAAATAGAAAAAATAAAAACACAATTAGTAGGATTAGAACAATATGCGAAAGAACAAGAAGAAAAAGCAGAAAAAATAGAGAAAAGTTCTATTAAATTAAGAGAGCATCCGTATAAAATAAAAGTAGAAAAAAATAACGCTATAAAATGGTTAGTTTTAGTAATGATAATATGTGCTTTTACAGGACTATTAACGCCTATTGGAGACACACCTTATACTTATTTAATTAAAACATTACAAGGAAATACGACGCAAAGTATTAGTGAACATATACCATTAACCTTATATAATGATAAAGCAACCATGGTAGTGCTAGCCTTATTCTTAGTGATTCTAATCTTTACAGATACCAAAATCAAACTAAGAGATTTATTCATGCTAGCAGGATTAATTTTTATGGCATTTATGTCTAGAAGACAGGTATCTATGTTAGTCTTAATTGGTTGTTTCATCTTTGCTAAATTAATGAATAATTTAGCAGAAAAATATGACCCAGATGGTTGCAAAAGGTTTGCAAAATTAATGACGACTATAATAGGAAGAATTTTAACAATTGCTTTAATTGGTATCATTGCATTAACTTTATTTAAACCAAAGAAAAATAACCACTTTATCAATAGTGCTAGTTATCCAGTAGAAGCAGCAGATTGGATTTTGGAGAATTTAGATATAGAGAACATAAAATTATATAATGAATACAATTATGGAAGTTATTTATTATTTAGGGGAATACCAGTGTTTATAGATTCTAGAGCTGATTTATATGCGCCAGAATTTAATGGAACCAAACAAGAAGATGGAAGTTATGAAGGAAGAGACATTTTCTCAGACTATATTAATATTTCTTCTATAGGCACGTATTATGAAGACAAATTTGAAAAATATGAAATTACCCATGTTATGGTGGTTAACAATGCTAAATTAAACATGTTCTTATCTAGAAATGATAAGTATGAAAGAATTTATAAAGACGACCATTTTGTTATTTACGAAAGACAAAAATAGAAAATAAAAAGGGGAAAACCATGGAAAAAGGGAAACCAAAAAAGATATGGATTGTGATGGCAATTGCTATCACGATTCTTCTTGCAATTGACCAAATTGCTAAAAGTTATGTTAGTATTTATTTAACACAAGGCTATGCTTTATTACCAGGCATATTACATATAACATATATAAAAAACACAGGTGTAGCTTTAGGAATTGCTGGAAATAATCCATTTTTAGCAATCATTATGCAATTAGTTGTACTCACTTTTGTTATTCGATTTTTACGTTTACAATATAGTAGAATGAATGTAGGAACGAAAGTAGCATTAACTTTTATTTTAGCAGGAGGAACTAGCAATTTAGTAGATAGAATTTTATATAGAGCGGTTATCGATTATATAGATGTATCTCCTATGATACCTAATTTTCCAGCTTTTAATTTAGCAGACACCTATATTGTCATAGGCTTATTATTGTTTATCATTTCATTTGCCGTTTATGGCGTGAGACAAAAGATGGATGTGAACATAAGAAAATGATAGATGGATAAGGAAGTGTAAAATAAGGATAACAGACAATGATTTTATAATTAATTAAAAGATAAGGTAAATAAACATAAGTTTATTAAGAAATGCAAAGCTATCATAAGAAAAATATTTATAAAACCTTCCCTTGCTATTTTTAGGGAAGGTTTTATAAATAGTAAGTTTTAAACTATTTGAAAATTATGGTAGTACATAAATATTAGATATGTAAGAATTCATATCTGAATAGATAGTAATGGTTTTTCCATTCTGATTTTTAACATAAATTACTTGCAATTTAGTATATCTATTCTCAGAACCAAAACCATAACCAGAAAATAAATTGGTATAGGTACATCCTGTAACATCTTTGGGAATAGAATAACAGCCATTTGCAGCAATTAAGATAATACATTCCATGCAATCATTAGGTATAGTAATAAATTGTGTGGTAGAAGAAGTTAATAATTTTAAATCTTTTATTGTTTTAGTAACACTATTTTTCCCAGCATTATAAGCATAATTTACATCTGTTCCATTACCTGTTATTTTCTGCCCATTTACCCAAGCTGTTACACCATTACTTAGATTATTAGCATTGGCAGTTGCTTGTGTCTGACTTGCTAAACTATTGGCCGTTACTTTTCCAGAGCCATTATGATAGCCTGCTGGAATGGTATAACTTTGACCGCAATTTAGGTTACTACTAATAGCCCCCC
>CATZDQ010000035.1 GCA_958417695.1 uncultured Clostridiaceae bacterium
TGTCAAATGTATGAGGCTGAATTGTAATTCTTTTTTTATCATCCATGATGTTTTTAGCATATTCTGTACCAATCAACCCATCTACTAAATATAAAAAGTGGATTTTATCTTCTTCTTGTTCGAATTCTAAATAGTAATTTTCTTTTTGTAAATCTTCTAGATTAATTTGAAATGCTGGATGCCCTCCTATTCCGAAAGGCATATCGACATCTCCATCATTAACGACTTTGTAAATAGTGGTTAATTTATTTTCATCTAATCTGTAAGTAACAAATAGCGAAAACTCATAAGGAAATTTGTCCATTAATTTCTTATTACTTTTTAATACATAGGAATGAAAATTATCTAATTTGGTGATTGGCTCAAATTCCATATCTCTTGCAAAACCATGTTGTGGCATTTCATAGGTTTTTCCATTAATGATGGTTTGATTCTTCTTTGACTTTCCGACGGTTGGAAATAGAACTGGCCAATGTCTTTTCCAATATATTCTTCCATTACTATCTATGCAATCTTGTCCTTGGTGTATTTTTTCTTCTCCATCTAACTTGAAACTAACTAATTCAGCTCCCATTTTCGAAGTTAATATTTGTGTATGCATAAATAACGACTCCTTTTACTTCTAATTTTACTTGCCTTGTTTTTTTCTTCTTTATCATATTGTTTTTTTATGTAAATGTCAAGTTTTTTGTCTTATTTTATCCTATTTGCTGTCCTTCAGGAGAGGTAATTCCTTTTTCCAAGCGTTCTTTTTGAATTTCAAATGCTTGGTAAATCTTTCTTACCATTTCTATCTCCATAGCATCATTTCTTTCTCTGGCTCTATATAATTTCGTTTCTATCCATTTCTCATAATAAGCGATGGGGTCTTCTCTTTGCAGCACCTCTAATTTTTTCAATTCTTCAAAAATTCTTTGTGTCCAATAATTATTTCCATCGTCTTCCTTTTTATCAAATCCTTTTTCTAGTCCATTAGCTTCTATACATTTATAACAAGAAAGTGGTTCTTCTGATTGATTTTCTCCTGATAAGTTTGCTCTTTTTTGTCTTTGCATTCCTATTATCTCTTCTAACTGCGTATCTAAAATCTCCTCCAATTTTTGATTATCTACTTTTCCTGCATAATTGTTTAAATCCTTCTTTTCTACAGATGCATCATTTAAATCCACAAAACGGTAAAATTGTTTATATGTTTTTTTAGCTTCTCTTTTTAACAAAGCTTTTTGTTCTTGCTCATCCATTTGTGGCATTATTTCTGAAAGCTCTTTAGCGTGATAATAGAAAATACTTTGAATAACTTCTTTTTTATTGTCAATTCCATGATAAAAAAATACTGGGTAATTTTTATCCTGTCTTCTAACTTTTTGTGTCTCTTCAAATAATGTTGCATATGCCTGTGTATTTTCTGATTCCCAACTTTGTAATTGCTTCAATCTATCATAAATAGCTTTCACATCATTTTTATCTTCTTCCATTTCCTCTTGGTAAGAAGGTGCAAATACAATTCCTTGCTCTGTTATGTTTAGTATAGGTTCTGTAACTAAACTATCCCTAGAAACCAGTACTCTTCTTTGATTTAGTTCTTGTATTTTTCGCCAAATAATTTCTATCTTATCTACTAATTCCAATTCATCGTATTGAATAGAAAAGCGATAAAATTGTTCATACACTTCACTTGCAGATAAGATTAATTCTCTAAGCCTATTCCACGCCTTCTTTTCTTCTTTCCCAAGTCCTTTAAGAGATGTTTCTTTACTGGCTTGTTCTTCTCCCTCTTCATAATTTTCTTCTATTTTCTCTTCTTGCTGTTCTTTTTGTAATTGTTTCCATTCAAAATATATAATAGCATCTAAAACACGTTCTTTATCTATTTCTTTCATTTTATGATTAAAAATAGTATCTATTTTTTCCTCTTTCATTTCATACCCCTTAAATCCTGTTTTATTACTATCTTTTGTATTTTATAATTCAATCATTCCTCTTTGAAATTTCTTCTGTATCAATCCTTTTAATCTTGTATTTTTTTCTAATTGTATTTTAGGGTCTTCTTGTTCTATACGAATACACAATTCTTGTACACGTTTTAAAATAGGCATATCCTCAAATAAATTAGCAATTTTAAATTCTGGAAGACCATGCTGCCTGGTTCCAAAAAATTCTCCTGTTCCTCTTAATTCTAAATCCTTTTCTGCAATCATAAATCCATCATTTGTACTTTGCATAATCTGCATTCTTTGTCTGACTACGTCTGACTGGCTATTGTATTTTAAAATACAATAGGATTGATATTCTCCTCTTCCTACACGCCCTCTTAGCTGATGCAATTGTGCTAAACCAAATCGTTCTGCATTTTCCACTACCATAATACTAGCATTTGGAACATTCACACCAACTTCAATAACCGTCGTAGATACCAATATGTCTATGTCGCCTTGCTTAAATTGTCCCATAATTTCATCTTTTTCTTTAGTTCTCATCTTTCCATGTAAAAAAGCAACCCTATATTCCTTAAAGATTTCTTTTTCATATTTTTCAGCTAATTCTATTACCGCTTTTGCCTTAATCTCTTCTGTTTCTTCTACCAAAGGACAAACGACATAAACTTGCCTGCCCTCCTCAATTTGTTTTTTTATAAAACGATTTACTCTCTCTTCCATGGACTTAGTTACCGCAAATGTATCAATCTTTTTCCTATTGGGTGGTAGTTCATCAATAATAGAAATATCCAAGTCTCCATATAAAATCAAAGCCAGTGTTCTTGGAATTGGTGTCGCTGTCATAACTAACACATCTGGATTTTCTCCTTTAGCAATCATTTTTCCTCTTTGTTTTACTCCAAATCGATGTTGCTCATCTGTTACCACTAATCCTAACTTTTTAAAAACTACATTTTCTTCTAGCAAGGCATGGGTACCAATTAGTATATCTATCTCTCCTCTTTGTAATTTTTCTAAGATTTCTTCTTTTTTCTTTTTGGTAACACTACCAATTAGCAAAGCACATCTAATCCCCCACTTAGATAAAATAGCTTCAAAGCTCTCTAAATGTTGTGCTGCTAGAATTGCCGTTGGTGCCATAATAGCAACTTGATAACCACATTTTACCGCTTTATAACTTGCTATTATAGAGACTACCGTTTTTCCGTGAACCTACGTCTCCTTGTAATAAACGGTTCATTGGTTTTACCTGTTCCATGTCATTATCAATTTCTTCTAATACTTTTAATTGGGCTTTTGTTAAATGAAATGGCAATTCATTAATCACATCTGACATCTTTATGGCTTTACTATAAGCAATACCCGTTTCTTCTATGGTTTCATTTTTTAAACTCATTAAAGCCAATTGCATGGATAGTAATTCTTCAAATACCAAACGCTTTCTAGCTCTTTCAAACTCTGAAAAATCTTGTGGAAAATGAATTTGATATACTGCCTGATTTTCTTCTTCTAACTGATATTCTTGTTTAATGTATTCCGGCAATGTTTCTGGCAATTTTCCTTTGACTATTTCCAAACCATTTTCGATAATTTTGCGAATGGTGTTTTGTGATAACTGATAAGTTAAAGGATAAATAGGAATAATTTTTCCTGTGTTTTTAGAAGTATTTTTATCATCAAAAACAGGAGAATTCATTTCTACTTTTCCATATTTTATAGAAACTTTCCCATAAAATTTATACGTCTTCCCGATTTCAAAGCGATTTTTTAAATAACTTTGATTAAACCAAGTGATATTACAGGTTCCAGATTCATCTCTCACCACTAATTTATAAATGGTCATACTTTTTCTAATTCTAGTTTCACTCATTCTAGAGACGGCTACTGCTTCAATTAAAGCCTCTTCTCCTTCTTCTAAATTAGCAATTAACTTTGGTTTTCCTCTATCTTCATATTCTCTAGGATAGTAAGTAATTAAATCTTCTAAAGTATAAATCCCTAGCTTATTTAATAGTACTGCTCTTGATGGTCCTACCCCTTTAATGTATTGTACTTCCTTTTTTAGTTCTTGCATTTTTTCTCCCTTCCTTTTCTTATGAAAGTAAAATGCTTTTTATTTTTCTCATTCTAACATGTTTTCTTACATTTTAAAAGAGTTGCTAGCAAAGTATTTTAAATTTTTATACTTTTTCTTTCCAATTGGTAACCTTATTTTATTTTTTCTATTATTTTGCTAAAAAAGGTTTCTATTTTTAAGAAATTACCATATAATGTACATATCTAATGTAGGAGATAACTATGTTCTATATGGTTTATGATATAAGCGAGGTGCTTTTTACATGAAAAATTACAAATTAGCTGTAGTAGGAGCTACAGGTGTTGTGGGAAGAACAGTTCTAAAAGTATTGGAGGAGAAAAAACTCCCTATTACAGAATATGTTCTTTTTGCGTCTAGCAGGTCTGCTGGAAAAAAAGTTTCTTTTATGGGGAAAGAATATGTAATACAAGAATTGACGGAACATGCCTTTGATGGTGGCTTTGATTTTGCTATCTTTTCAGCAGGTGGAGAGGTTTCTAGGACTTATGCTCCCATCGCTGCTAGTAAAGGTTGTGTTGTCGTAGATAATAGTAGTGCTTTTCGTATGGATGAAAAGGTACCTTTAGTCGTACCAGAAGTAAATCCAGAAGCAATTGCACAGCATCATGGTATTATTGCTAACCCTAATTGTTCAACTATTCAAGCTGTTGTCCCTTTAAAGCCTTTAGATGATGCCTATCATATTAAGCGAATTGTTTATTCTACTTATCAAGCAGTGTCTGGAGCAGGTTCTAAGGGAATTGCCGATTTAGAAAACGGTATTGCTCATAGAAATGATGAAGACACCAGTTATCTTCAAAAGTTTCCTTATCCTATCTTTAGTAACTGCTTGCCACATATTGATGTCTTTTTAGACAATGGCTATACCAAAGAAGAAGAAAAAATGATACAAGAAACCAGAAAAATTTTGAAAAGACCAGATTTATCCATTACAGCAACTGCTGTTAGAGTTCCTGTTTTTAATTCCCATAGTGAGTCTATCAACCTAGAATTTGAAAAAGATTTCGACATAGAAGAAGTAAAAGATTTATTGAAACATAGTCCCGGTGTTGTTGTGCAAGACAATCCTTCTTATTATCTTTACCCACTAGCTACTTATGCCACTGGTTTTGATGAAGTATTTGTTGGTAGAATTAGAAGAGATGACAGTATTGCCTTCGGTTTAAATCTATGGGTGGTAGCAGACAACATTCGTAAAGGTGCTGCTTCTAACGCTATCCAAATTGTAGAAAAATTACTAGAAAAAGAGTGTTCTTTATAAAAATAGAAAAAAAGTATTTTATTTTTGTTTACTTTATTTTATAATAAGCCATAAGAGAAATTATAAATATATTTTCTTTACTATATTGCCTTTTAAGAAAGAAGGAAAACTATGAAAAAAATATTATTTAAAGGATGTGGCACTGCCATCGCCACCCCATTTACCGAAGATGGTGTTAATTTTAAGGAATTAAAAAAATTATTAGAATTTCAAATCGAGCAAGGTGTAGATGCTATCATTGTTTGTGGTACCACAGGTGAGAGCTCCACTATGACAGAGCAGGAAAGAAAAGATACGATTGCTTTTACAGTAGATACGGTTGCTAAAAGGGTACCTGTTATTGCAGGAACAGGCAGTAACAATACTAAAACAGCTATAGAAATGTCTCAATATGCACAAGCTGTTGGTGCAGATGGCTTATTAGTGGTTACACCTTATTACAATAAAACCACACAAGCTGGTCTAATTGCCCATTATACAGCCATTGCCAATAGTGTTTCCATTCCTATTATTTTATATAATGTCCCTAGTAGAACGGGTGTAAACATTTTACCTGAAACTTGTCTGGCATTATCTAAAATAGAAAATATCGTTGCTATCAAGGAAGCTTCTAGTAATATCTCACAAATTGCTAAAACAGCTTCCCTATGTGGTGATAACCTAGCTATCTATTCTGGAAATGATGATCAAGTCATTCCTGTCTTATCTTTGGGCGGTTTAGGTGTTATCTCTGTATTATCTAATATAGAACCACACTTTACTCACCAAATGGTAGCTGACTTTTTAGAAGGAAATATCCAAACAGCAAGAGAAGCACAATTAAAATGTCTGCCACTTGTAGAAGCCTTATTTTCTGAGGTAAATCCTATTCCTGTTAAATATGCCCTAAACTATAAAGGTTATCTATTTGGTACCCCTCGTCTGCCATTAGTTGAAATGAGTCCTGCAGGAAAAGAGAAATTAGAAAAAGCAATGCAAGCATTTTAATTACCTATATCCCTATCATTTTTATAAGACATGATGGAAACGCATCATGTCTTTACTATTTATAGAATATCTTAGGTATTAAAATTTTCTTAATAACCTTCCCTTTTCAGGCTCTTTGTGCTAAAATAAAAGTTAGTAAGAATTCACTTTCAATTAGGAGAAAAGAAGAGAATGGATGAATTGTTAGTTAAAACAAAAGAATCTATAGAAAATAAAGATTTTTATAGCATTATTAAAGATATTGCTACCAATGAAGTGGTTAGGCAAATGAAAAATTATAGACAACATTATGATACTAGTACTTACAAACATTGTATACATGTTGCTTATTTAAGTTATAAAATTGCAAAAAAGTTACATTTAGATTATGTAGCACTAGCCAGAGCAGGTATGTTACATGATTTGTTTTTATATGATTGGAGAAAAAAGCAAAGAGATATGGAAATAGAAGGTTTACATGCTTTTGTACATCCTAAAATTGCTTTAAAAAACGCCTCTGCTTTATTTACTTTAAATGAAAAAGAAAAAGATATTATTGTTAAACACATGTGGCCAGTAACTTTTGCACTTCCTAAATATAAGGAAAGTTTTATCATTACCTTTGTAGATAAATATTGTGCTATAACAGAATCAACTAGTTATTATGCTAGATTTTTAAATAAAAAGAAAGTGTATCGCTATGCCTATGTATTTCTATGTCTTTTAGGCTCTTTGGCAGTCGTTTAAGACATATTTTGTAATCCAGTATTTGAAAGAAAAATGTTAAATACTGGTTTGTTTTTTATATTTTTATTATTTCATATCTTCTAATAGAAAGGATGATAATTATGATATCTGTATTTGTAAATGGTTGTAATGGGAAAATGGGACAAGAGTTAATTGCTCAAATGGATACTTATGAAGATTTTATTTTAACTGGTGGTTTTGACCAAGAAAACACAGGCAAATATTCTTTTCCAGTTTATACTTCTTTTGAAAATATCCCTGAACTACCTAACGTCATCATTGACTTTTCTGTTCCCGTAGCCACTTTAAATATGTTAGCTTTTGCCGCTTCTAAAAAAATACCAGTTGTCATTGCCACCACTGGATTTTCAGTAGAGCAAGAAGAACAAATTAAAAGTTATGCTAAACATATTCCTATCTTCCAATCTTCTAATATGTCCTTCGATATCTTTCTAATGACTAAATTACTACAAATTGCTGCAAAAGCTTTACAGGATACCGATATTGAAATTATAGAAGCCCACCATAATCGTAAAATTGACGCTCCTAGTGGAACAGCTCTTATGTTAGCCAACAGCATTAATAAAGCTATGAACAATCGTTATACTTATGATTTCAATCGTCTTCAAAAACGTGAAAAACGTTCTAAAGATGAAATTGGTTTTTCCTCTATACGTGGTGGCAATATTGTAGGTGAACACAGTGTACAATTTATTGGTCAAAATGAAACTTTTGAAATTACTCATAAAGCCTACTCTAGACGTGTATTTGCAGATGGTGCCTTAAAAGCTGCCCATTTTCTTCTTCAGCAACCTATTGGTTTGTATTCCATGGAAGATTTGATAAACTAAAAAAATAGTAACAAATAGTAGACAAGAAAAAATAACCATCTATAAAAAATGAAGTGAACCCTCCTTGTTAGACAAAAAAGTTTAACAAGGAGGGTTATTTTTTGTTTTTTAATTTTATCTGTTTATATGCACTTCATATTCTAATCTTTATATTTTATTAAAAAACATTTTTTATTTGTAAAGAAAACTTATCTTTAATGTGGTTTAAAATAAATATACAAGTATCTAATTCTGGTACCCCTTGTGTATATTCTTCCACCTCTATATTTGCTTTTAAAGCTGTCAACTGTGTTTCTACCTTTTCTAATTCATCATGTTCTATAAAAAATGCCAATTTTTGGTATCTTTCTTCCCACTGGGCCATAATCTGACTTATTTTTTCCTGCACCATTTCTTTTTCTACTTCTTCTTGTGTAATATCTGTTCGCAGATTTTTCAAAGTATCATCCATATAACTAACTACTTCTTTTGTGTAATTTTGTGTAAAAATATTTAAAGCCACAATTACTACAACAATTACAACACTAATTATCCATTCTTTATTCATATACCTTCCCTCTATCTTTTCTTTTTATCTTTCTTATCTTTTGCCTGGCAAAAGAAATTACCTTTACCATCAATTGTAACTAGCAACGCCTCTTCTGGTTTAATACCAAAAGCACTAACTTCCTTTTCTAACCAATGATAATCCTTTTGTAATTTATCTAAATTCTGCTTCATTACTTTTCCATCTACCACTAAATCATAAGAAATCCCTTCATATTCCGGCATAATATTAAAGTCTTCCGGTATCGTCGTTCTCTTATTCGGCTTTTGAATAACCGTAATCTGTCCACTGGTTTCTAAAATAGCGTATTCTACATCACCAATATTACTCACATTATTTCCCCTCAAACGCTCCTCTAATTCATTAATGGTAAAACGTTCTTTTTTCATTTTCTGCTCATCGATTTTCCCTCTATAAATTAAAATAGAGGGTTTTCCACAAATTAACTCTCTCATTTTTAAACTTTTTAAATTCATCATAGAAATTAGCAAATGCATAACTAATAATCCTAAGATAGGAATAATACCATTAGAAATTGGAATACCTGGTTCTGCCATTGGAATGGTAGCCAAATCTGCAATCATAATTGAAATAGCCAGTTCAAAAGGCTGTAACTGTCCAATTTCCCTTTTTCCCATAAATCGCATAACAATCAAAACGACTATGTACAAAAAAATCGTTCTCAAAAAAGTTAATAACATAAAAAATCCTCCTTAAAAAATCCGTACGTTTCTTTTTGTTTATTTTTTACAGTTTTTTAGAAAGTATGCGCTTTTTGAATAATTTTATTTTTTTTGCTCATACTAACACTATAAAACCATGTAAATTAGCAAAATATTTGCAAATTTCAATTTAAGGAGGTTTTTCATTATGTCAGAAAATCAAGCGCATAGTCAATCCAAAAATGGTGCTAGTACCATTTGGCAAATAATCGGAAGACTTGTAACGGCTGCCATCGTCCTTGCTATTACAGCATTTTTTACACCAGGCTTTCAAATAAATAACTTATGGACTTTAATCGCTGCTGCTGTTGTTCTTACAGTAATAGATTATCTAATTGTAAAATTTACAGGACTTCATGCTAGCTCTTTCGGTAAAGGTTTCGTAGGATTTGTTCTTTCTGCTATCGTCTTATATGTTACACAATATTTTGTAGCAGGATACACAATATCTTGGATGGCTGCTATCATAGGTGCACTTATCTATGGTGTGGTTGACTACTTTTTACCTGGCGAACAACAAATGTAATTTTAAAGTACATTTTGCCTTAGTAAGTTAAAACACTTTTAAAAATAATTTTTTAAAACAACCTACAAAAATAATTTTAAAACAAAACTTTAAAAACAAGACTTTAAAACAAGACTTTAAAACAAAAAACATCGCTACTTCTAATTGAAATAGCGATATTTTTATATCAGCTGTGTCCCTTATGGACAGTTTTGTCCATTGGGACCAGGTCCACTTGGACAGTTATTTTTTCCAATATTGTTCATATAATTTGCTGGCTGTTTCTGGACTATCAATCCCTTTTTCGTTTTTAACTGGTGCAAAGTCTTCTTCTCTTTTGCCTCTCATGATGGTCATATTGTCGAAGAAGGCAAAGCCATCAAAAATGAATTCTTCAAATTTATAAGCATTTTCTTCTTTTGGCTCTATGTATTTTCCCTCTTGGTAGTAACTTATTTTTTTGAAGGCTTTATGATATGGTAATTTCTGTTTAGCTATTTTTTCTATGGCATCTACTGTGTATAAATTACACATGATATGGGATTCTCCAAAGACTAGTTCTCCTTTTTCGTCTCTCATTTGTGCCATGTCTTCTGGTAGTTCTGAGTATTCTATAACAGATGGTTTCCCATTTCTTTTGCAGAAAGCACCTACTCTTTCTTTAGCACTGTTTTTAACGATAGATTTAGAAGCTACTTGGTTGTTTTGGCTAATTGTTAAGCCTAATAATACTGGCTCCACCATTTGCAATAAAACATTATCTACTGAGCAAATGTATACCCATTCTATTTGTTTTTCCCTCATATTTTGAATGATACCTTCTTTTTCCATAGCACGGTAAATACTTCCATTTCCATCTGATGCTTGTTTTATCATCCCGTTTTCGTCTAATAGTAGTTTTCCTTCTTGATTGATTAATGGCATTTCTCCTTGGATAAAGAAAGTTACTGCTTCTTTTGGATAACCAAAATATTTTTTTTCTTCTAAAAATGCTACTGTTTCTTGATGGTTTTCTTTGCTCGTCATGATGTACCAAGGAAGCGTAATACCATATTTTATATTATTTCTTTTTAATGTTTCTACTAATATTTCAAAAAGATATTTTGGCTTTGGTGATAACGGCATTAGAAAAGTACCTTTTGGTCCTTTGTGTCCTAATCTAGTACCTTGTCCTCCTGCCATAGTAACAACTGCATATTTTCCTTGTTTAATGATTTCTTCTCCTATTTTTTGATAGGTTTCCTTTTCTTCTTTCTTTAATTGATTGCCATCTACATAAGAGATATTTTCTATTTCTTCATCATGAATCTCTGGCATTTTTTTGCTTTGCTCATATAATGCTTGTATTTGTTCAAAATCGATGGATAAAATTTGTTTTACTAACGCTTGTTTTGCTTCTTTGTCTTGCTTATTTTCTAATTCTTGTAAGATGGTATCTTGTTTGTACGTTTTTAGAATTGCCTTCGCCTTTTCGTAATTTTGCTCTTCCATTTTGTTTTCTCCTTATGATTATAATTTTATTTTAATGAATTTGATATTATTTTATTTTCCTATTCTATCATATGCTAAAAAATAGTGCAAGTTTCTTGGTTGTATGTCATTGGTTGATATTTTATAGTCTTTGATAATTATTTTCTTTTATGTTTTTCACTTATTACTCTTTTCTTTTTTCTTTTATGTTTTTCACTTATTACTCTTTTCTTTTTTCTTTTATGTTTTTCA
>CATZDQ010000036.1 GCA_958417695.1 uncultured Clostridiaceae bacterium
GTTTCACACAAATATCTTCATAAAAACTTTTTTTAGCATACGTTTCTTCTAACACCCCTATTATCCAATCAAAAGCTTCATATTTTTGTAACTGTACTGCCTTTTCTATTTTTCTAATCACCTTTTCTAATTGATGACTCTCTATCTCATTTCTAACCTCATCTGCTAATACTAATAACGCTTCTATATCTTCTGTCATATAAAAAGCCTCCTAACTTTGAAAAAGAAAAATATCCTCTTCTATTAAATACCCATTATAATCATCTTGCCTATTTCCTATTAATTTTCCACCCATATGTCTATAGAAATTCGCCGATGGATTATGCTTCAAACAATTAATTACTATACGATTATACCCTTGTAGTTTTAATAAATCCTGTGCCCTTTTCAATAATTGTTTTCCTATTGTTCTGTTTTGAAAACCATCTAATATATAAATAGCTTTTATTTCACCAAAATCTGTATAAGTAACGTCCTCACAAGCACCATAAGCACAAAAACCTACAATCGTTTCTTCTACTAGAGCTACTAAATAGTCCTCCCCTTTTTCTATTTTCTTTCTTATAACTTCCGCCTTTTGCTCTAACTGATAAATCCTAGCATCAATAATTTTCTCTGGTATTAAACCGGAATATCTCATTTTCCAAGTATATACATTTACAATAGCAATGCCTAGTGCGTCTGAAGGAAGAGCTTTTCTTATTTCCATGTTTTTTATACTCCTTACATACTAATTTAGTACTCTTATTGTTTTAGGTTATGGTAAATTCCACCCCAAAATACTGATAGCTACCCTCTTCATACTGCCTTTTCATTAAACGATAGGTACCTACTTCTAAGGCTCCATAAAGTTTAGACCAATCTTCTTTGATTTCCAAGGTTCCATCTTTTCCAACTAACATGGCTATTTCTGTAAATCCATAGTCCTCTACAATTGGCTTACAAGCCTTCCATTTGCCTTCTACTTTTTTGTCTATTCTATACCATGTGCCATAAGTATAGGGGGTTTCATTCTTATCAGTTATTACAATAGTAGCACCAGTCTTTGTTAGCGTTCCCTCTTTTATTTTCATAGAGACTTTCTCTAGTGTTTTATTAGACTCTCCTACATTATCTATAGTCATATTTTGGTCATTTCGATTAACCAAAGTATTGTCATTTATTATATTTTGTTGTTGCTTCGTAAACGCTTCTTCATAAACATGATATTCCTCTGCAAAATCCTGATATTGCATAAACCAGCTTCCTATTTTTATAGCATCATACCCATCTAGTCGATTAAAATCTATTATCTTATAGCCGAGTCCCCAATATTCTTGTGTTCCACCATCCATATATGTACCACTTAAGCTTTTTATACAAAACAATGGTTTCTCTTCTCTTTGTACTCTTCCTAAATCTACTAGAAATAAAACAAAAGCTAGTATGATGATAATTGCTACCATCGAAAATATTATTTTGAATTTTTTTCCCATTTTTCTCACCTTTTTCCTTTCTAGTATTTAGATACCTATACTATATCATTTTGTTGGTAAGATGTAATACACTTTTTTTATCTTTTAGTTATATCACCTAGAGTTAACCCTAAGTCAATAGTTTTTTAATATTTTCTCAGATTTCCAGAAAAAAATTACTCTATATACAAGATAGAGTAATTTTTATAAACTTATCTATTTTTCTTTATTCCATGGTATAAGCACTTTTATCAGGCTCTTGCATATCTTCTAATGTTACACTATCTAACTGGTATGTATAAGTAATGGTATATTCTTTTTTCTTTCCTTCTTCTTTTACTACTTCTACCAATTTCTTTGTTAAACCGGTCTCTTTGTCTATATATACTTTTGCCTCTATAGTATCTTGTGTATATAAGAAGCCATTTACATAGCCGCTTACTACATAACACTCTTTTCCATCCATTTTTTCTTCTGTGACTCTTGTTAAAAACGCATTTCCTAAAAGAATGATAAAATTATCATACCCTACATAATTTACTACTTTCGTTGTACTGGTTAATACATTTTCATCATGACTAATATTCATTACCTTCTTTTCTCCAGAGTCTATATACATTGTTCTTTGCGTAGGTGTTAAATATTGTGTCACTTTTGTAGGTTTATCTTTAGATATAATCACATCTTTTTCTAAATCTCCTAGGATAAACTTTTCGAAACTCTCAACAGTAGCAGACCTTTCTGATACTGTTTTTACATATAAATTGGTACTATTTTCATACTTAGCTATTTTTTCTTGTATCGTATGAAAAATAATCATTTTTCTAGCTGTAAGTACTATAACTATCATACATAAGACTAATAATACAATGGCTATATACTTTCCTATTTTTATTTTCTTTTTTTCCATATACAATCCCCCTTTTCCTTTGTGCCTTCTCATAAATACTATTTCTATTATAGCATATTTGTTTATATTTTACAAATAGCGTCGTCATTTCGTACTTTTTTAGTTTCTCTATCTAGACAGACCTGAATTTTTTCTATTGGTATTTTATGGTTTACCACCTGGTAGGCATTCCATAAATCAAATTCCTATAGAGTAGACACTTGTAATTTCTTTTCTGGTGCAAAATCCTCTACCAATAACAGACTATTTCTTTTCTTTATTTCTCTTATCTTGAATAATATCCATCTCTTTTTCAGTAATTAATGTAACATTATTTTCCTTAGCCCAAGCCACACACCCTTTTAAAACTGTATTTAGAAATACCCTTGGTACTTTTACTAATTTAGCACAAGCTTCCTGCGTAAATTTAATCTCTGGGTCAATTCTAGAAGCTGCATATTTTACAGTATCTAAACTAATGCCTTTACTTGCAGGGATTGGTTCTGCTAGTGGTCTTTTAAATCGGGTATACCAAAAGTTCTTATTATCACGATAACCATAATCTACAGGTACCTTAGGAAAATTTTTAGCTTCTACCCCATTTATAATGGTATCATAATACTTTGGTTTCATTAAAATATGGTCTATTTTTAAAATAAAATGAGCACCATGTTCACTAGTAATGCCATTGAATTGATGATATGGTGGCAAATATGCCTCTTGTACAATATCATTTTGTGCCCCATCTAATTCTTTTACCCATGTACATTCAAATACTTGGAATGCTTCTGCAACAATTTTTGGAAACGCTTCATCTGGATTTTCTCTTGCGCTTTTTCCATCTACTAAATGAAATAGGCAATTCTCCATCTTTTCTTGTGTAGTTTCTCCTGGGTAGCCTAATCGAACCGCTTCTTTGAAATATTTTCTGTCATCTGGTATAAAATTAATAGAACATTTTCCTGTTCTTAAAATATTCTTAGCTGTATTAGAACTATTTCTGCAGCAAAGTAACATCGCATAATACTCTTTTCCCGCAATATAATAGGGAAAACATAAAGAATATGAACCTAAATTTGTTTGTCCATCTTCACTTAAGGTACCTATTTCTGTAGTAGGCATTGGAAAAAAGCTAGAGGTTTGGTAAAAATTATCCACGATTCGAAGGTCTTTAAACCCATTTAGCTCTTCTACTTGTTTTTGTTTTTCTTCCATTTTCAAAACTTCCTTTCTTTTGTATAATCTATACCTTTTGTTCTTTCTTATTGGTACTATAACACTAAAAGTTAGAAAAAACAATGTCCTTTTTATAAAATTTTGCCATGTTCTTTTTGGAATTTTTTTACATTTTATGGTAGGTCAATGATTGACATAGCTATCTGTATATGATATAGTTTCAAAAGATAATATACGTTTTTCCAATATGAGAGGTGTTAAAATGAAACGAATAAAATTAGCAGATAGGATCTTACCAGAATATACAAAAGGAGAAGAGATTTTTAATATGACTAGTCATATTGTCGGTGGTGTTTTGGGAATTGTAGCCACTGTGTTATGTCCTATTATGGCTGCCATACATCACAATCCCTATGGTATTGTTAGTGGTGTTATTTTTGGTATTTCACTTATTTTGTTATATACCATGTCTAGTATTTATCATGGACTTAGTCCTAAATTAAAAGCTAAAAAGGTATTTCAAATCTTAGATCACTGTGCTATTTTCCTTTTAATTGCAGGTTCCTATACACCATTTTGCTTATGTACTTTAAGAGAATACGACACTACACTTGGTTGGACCATCTTCGGCATCATTTGGGGTATGGCATTTTTAGGAATTATTTTCAACACAATTGATTTAAAAAAATATAAAGTTTTTTCCATGATTTGTTATTTACTTATGGGTTGGTGTATATTAATAAAAGGAGCTTTATTACCTAATCTATTAGGACATACTGGATTTTTACTTTTATTATTCGGTGGGATTGTATATACCATTGGTGCTATTTTCTATATGTTTGGTAAAAAGCATAAATATATCCATTCAGTTTTTCATGTTTGTATTTTCTTAGGTAGTCTATTACATTTCTTCTGTATTTTATTATACGTTTTATAGAAATATCTGAGATTTACTTTTACCTATTTTACTTATCTTTTCAAAAGATAAGTAATTTTTTTGTACATTTTTTTAAATTTTACCTTTTCCTTATTTTTTTGTATTTCTAATCACTTTTTTCTAGTTACTATCTTTCATTTTATGGCATTTCGTATAATATCCTTCTTATTGGGAAATGCTATTATTAGGTGGTGATAAATTATGACTAGTAAAGAACTTTTATATGTTGAAGATGCTTTAGGACATGAAGTATTTATGAAAACTTGTAGTAAAGAAACATCCAATCAATTAAAAGACCCTATACTTTCTGCATATATAGGAGAACTAGAAGCAAAACATACAGAATTATTTAACAAATTTTTAAATTTATTATAGGAGGAGCCTTATGGAAGACAAAGATTTAATGGAAAAAGAATTATTAGTTATCAAAGGTGTTTGTGATTTATATCTACATGGTACTATAGAATCTTCAACAGCAGAGACACATGCAGCTTTTAAAGATGCCTTAAATGTATCGTTAGATATCCAAAACAAGCTTTATAATTTAATGGCTGAAAGAGGTTGGTACAAAATGGAAAATGCTGAGCAAAACAAAATTGACACCGTAAAACAAACTTATATGTCTCAAAATGCTTAATTTGTATCAATATAACGAAAAAAGAGTATAGATGTCTTAAAACATTTATACTCTTTTTCCTTAACCTAAGGCTACATCTAATATCATCATCATAACAAAACCAACTGCTACCCCTATTGTACCAATATTAGAGTGTTCACCTAACTGAGACTCTGGTATTAATTCTTCCACTACTACATATATCATAGCCCCTGCTGCAAAAGATAATAAATATGGAAGAATGGGTATTACTAGATTTGTTAATAAAATCGTTATAACTGCTCCTATCGGCTCTACAATACCTGACAAAACACCATAAAAGAAAGCCTTTGATTTAGAAACCCCTTCTGCTCTTAAAGGCATCGAAATAATAGCTCCTTCTGGGAAATTTTGTATCGCAATTCCTACTGCTAAAGCAAATGCACCAGCTATCGTAATTTCTGTATTTCCTAACAAAGCACCTGCAAAAGTAACTCCCACAGCCATTCCTTCTGGAATATTATGCAAAGTAACCGCTAACATCAACATCGTCGTCTTTCTCAAATTTGTCTTAATCCCTTCTGGTTTGCTCGTCTCTAAATGTAAATGTGGAATTAAGCTATCTAAAGCTAACAAGAAAAACATACCGAACAAAAATCCTATTGTGGCTGGAACCCATGCAATTTTAGATTGTTCTTCTGCCATACTCATTGATGGAATCAATAAAGACCATATAGAGGCAGCAATCATAACACCTGCTGCAAACCCCAATAATAATTTTTCTATTTTCTTAGGCATCCTCTTTCTCATTAAAAAGACCATTGCAGCACCGTAAAACAGTACCTATAAATGGAATACATACCCCTATTACAATTTGCATATATTTCTCCTTTCTCTTTTCTCTTTTGAAATTTTGTCCATCGGGACCAGGTACATATGGACAGTTTTGTCCATGGGGACACAGATAAAAGAATTTATTTTTTACGTATTTTAGCTACAAAGAATCCTTCATAATAAGTACTAGGGCATATAGTTATGGTTCCTTCAATTGTGCTTGGTAATGTAGGGATTTCTTCTATTCCTGCTATGGTAATGGGTACTATTTCTATTTTTCCCTCTTTTAGTGCTTCTTTTAGGATATCTTCGTTTTCACTTTGTAAAATGGAGCAAGTGGAATATACCATTTCTTTTCCTTTTTTTAATACTTCTATGGCTTTTTTTAGTAATGCTTTTTGTGAGGCTTTTGATTTTTCTATTAGTTTTTCGGTAAAGTATTTATTAGGAATGTTAGGGTCTAGTACTTTTAATGTTCCGCTTCCACTACATGGTGCATCTAGTAGGATTTGGTCAAAGGAGAAAAAAGAGTTTAATCGTCTAGCATCTGTTACCATGACATAGGCACAAGTAGCACCTTGTTTTTCTAGATTGTATTTTAGTCTTTCTGCCCTTACTGCATGCATTTCGCAGGCAGTTATATGTGCCTTATTTTGGGATATTGCTGCCATTTGTGTAGTTTTCCCTCCTGGTGCTGCAGCCATATCTAAGATATCCATGTCTGGTTGTGGATTTAATAAAATGGGTGGTAACATGGAAGATAGACTTTGTAAGTAAATTTCTCCTTTTTCGTACATTTCTAATGCTTGTATATCTTTTTCATGTGCATTTTCTATTATAAAGGCTTCTTTGCTCCAAGAAACCGGCTTTACTTGTATATTGGCTTCTATTAGTTTTTGATATGTTTGCTGTGCATTTGCTTTTAAGGTATTGACACGAAGAGATACTTTCCTTTCTTGCTGATAGCCTTCTATTATTCTTTTTACCGTTTTTTCATTATATTGTTTTTTTAACATATCTAATAAAAATGTAGGTATTTGTTTTTCCATTTTCTTATCTTCTCCTTATTTTTTATTAGGTTTATTGTATCATATTTGTTAGAAAAGTGGTAGTTTTTTGCTTTCTACCTTCTCTAAAGTTTTTAAGTCTCTTAAGGATTTCCCCCAAGAGACTTTCTTTTATTCTTATTTTCTATTCTTTATTTTTTTACTTTATTTTTTGCTTCTTTGTTTTTTATTTTCTTTTTCCAATATAGTAGTTTTTCTTTCCTTTTTTAACAACCATATAGGTATTTTCAATAAATTGTGCCTCTTGTATAACGGCTGTTATATCGTTTACTTTTTCTCCGTTAATAGAAACCGCTCCATTTGATACAAATTCTCTAGCCTCTCTTTTACTAGATGCTATTTGCATTTGTAAGACCATATCTACTACATTGATGTTTGGCTCTATTTCTCTAATGTCTTCACTACTAAATAAATCTTCAATATCTTTTTTAGATAAGTCTTGGAATTTATTGTTAAATAGATGGTCTGCTAAGGATACGGCTCTTTCGTATTCTTCTTTTCCATGTAAGAAGGTAATGATTTCTCTTGCTAATGCTTTATGTGCTTCTCTTAATTCTGGTTGTGCTTCATGTTTCTTAGCTAATTCTTCTATTTCTTCTTTGGATAAGAAAGTGTAAATTTTTAAATAATCAATAACCATAGAGTCTTCTACATTGACAAAGAATTGGTATAATTGGTAACTAGATGTTTTGTCTTTATCTAGCCATAGTGCATTTCCTTCACTTTTTCCAAATTTCTTTCCTTGAGAGTCTGTTACTAGTGGCATAGTGAAGCCATATACTTCATCTCCTGTTGATTTTCTAATTAAATCTATTCCTGCTGTGATATTACCCCATTGGTCAGAACCTGCACATTGTAAATTAACATTTTTATGTTCATGTAAATATTTAAAATCTAAAGCTTGTAATATCATGTATGAAAATTCTGTATAGGTAATTCCTGAATCTAATCTTCTTCTAATAATATCTTTATCTAACATGTAGTTTATGTTGAAAAATTTTCCGTAATCTCTTAAAAAGTCTAATATACTAATATCTTTAATCCAATCATAGTTATTAACGACTTCAAATCCAAAAATCTTCTCCACTTGTGCTTTTAGTCCTTCGAAGTTTTTGGTAACTTGTTCTTTGGATATCATTGCTCTTTCTGTAGTAGGTCTTGGGTCTCCAATCATACCTGTGCCTCCCCCTACTAATAAGATAGGGTTATGGCCTGCATCTTTTAATCTTTTAGATATTAAAAAACTAGATAAATGTCCTACATGCAGACTATCTGCTGTTGGGTCTGTGCCTATATAGAAGGTTAGCCCTCCTTGGTTTAATTTTTCTTCTAATTCTGGACTAGAAATGTCTTTAATAAGTCCTCTCCATTTTAAATCTTCTACTAATGTCATTTTGTTTATACCTCCTTAAAAAATATCAAAAAGAGCCAAATCTTGCCTTCTTGTAAAAGGACGATTTGACTCGTGGTACCACCTTTATTTACAACAAATTTATATTTTTGTTGCCTCCTTAAAAGCTGTTCGTAGCTTATACGTTAATTACTTTAAGAATTGTAATTCATCATAACATGTACTGGTAATTTGCACCTTTCATTACCTCTCTTTTCTTGTAACCATGTATGACTACTTTGTTTCTTTTTAAAACATAATTAAATTTAGAATAGACTTATTATACTACACTAAATTAAAATTGACAAGCTTTCTTAAGAACTTTTAATCGGATTTGTATAAGAAATAGAAAAATGTCCCAACTTATGAAATGATAAGTTATTTTATAGTTTTGTTTTCCATAGACATCTTATCTATCTTAATTAGCATTTCCAATATATAATAAACCTGCTAATTTAGACATTGGCATGGATTGTAACCACACCGTTCCGGGTCCTGTTAAAGTTGTTAAAAATAAACCTTCTCCGCCAAATACAATATTTTTAACTATTTTTACTGCCTAAATATTTAAGTCTACCTGGCCTGTCATAGTTGCTAAGTACCCATTATCTATATTTAGCTTTTCTCCTTGCGCCAATTCTCTTTTTATGACACTACCATCAATCTCTAGAAATACTTTACCAGGTCCTGTCATTTGTTGCATGATAAAACCTTCTCCTCCAAAAAAGCCTGCACCTAATTTTTTTCTAAATTTCATCTTAATGTCGACTGTCTTTTCTGAGCATAAAAAAGCTTTTTTCTGTGCAATAATGGTTTCTCCTTCTTGTAAGTCAAACTCTAAAATATTACCTGGGAAACAAGAAGAAAAAGCAATTTCTACATCATCCTTTTCTGCAGTGTAGATATTCATGAATAAAGATTCTCCTGCAAATGCTCTTCCAATTCCCTTCATAATACCTCCATTGGTTGTAGTTGTCATTTTTATGCCATCATCCATCCAACTCATACCACCATTTTCAGTAACAATAGACTCTCCTTTTTTTAATTTACAAGTTACTACTGGTAAATTTTCTCCAATTACTTTTGTTTCCATATAATTACATCCCCCTTTTTTATTTTTATTCAAATAATATAAAAATTATATATCATATAAATAACTAGCTTCCAAATCTGCTTCATGTGTTAATAAAGCAATTGGATATTTTTTATAGGCTAAACCAATAGTTGTGTATAATTCCTTTGGCTCTGTGAAACCCATATGCCATCTAATTGCGTATTTTTCTTCATTCGTTAGCTTAATAAACTCTGAAATCATCATAACAGACTTTTCACCATGACCAAAAGGAATGGTATCATCTACTGTATAGTAAGGCACTTTTTCCCAAACACCTAACTCATTTTTTGCATTACGATAATCCACTTTATAAAAATTTGCTTTGCAAATATCATGTAACAAAGCAATAATTCTAACTGAATCAGAATCTTGCGTTTTTGTTTTTAAAATCTCATACACCTTCATACTATGTTCTAAAAGGCCACCTTGAAAAGCACCATGAAATCTAGTACTAGCAGGTGCCTCAAAAAAATCTGAATTTTTTAAAAATAAAATTAACTGGTCCATGCCTGGTCGATTAGTTTCTTGTAATAATTTTATAAATTCTTCTTTCAATTTTCTTCCTCCTCTTTTTTATATAAACGTATTATCTTCTAAACAGATTTCCATCTTTTGATGGACTTCTTGTTTCATCTTCTCTATTGCTTCTTTCCTATTTCCTTCTTCTACTTTTGAGGGATACACTGGTTTCAACACATGAATATCTATGCAAGGTTTCTTTTTCCATTTTCTAAATCCATACGGTTTTACAAAGGCATAAACAATAGGAATAATTGGTATTTGTTGTTCAACCGCTATTTGGAAAGCTCCACTTTTAAACTTTCTAAGCTTTGTGGCATATGGCCAAAGTGCTGACTCTGGATACATATGAATGATTTTTCCTTCTTGCACAAGCATTTCTAATGATTTATAGAAATATACTTTAGCTTGTAAATGATTAGGAATTGGAATGGCATGTAATAAACGAATAATACCATTAACAACTGGAATTTTAAAATTGTCTTGTAAAGTCGGAAAATATACTTGTCTTGGTGCTTGTAAAATCGCACTCATGGTACAATCCATAGGATGTACATGATTAGAGACGGTTATTCTAGCACCTTTTATTGACTTTAAATTTTTCTTTCCATAAACTTTACACCCATACATCACTTTATTGTAAACAAACACTATTGGCACCGCAATCCCGTATAATACAGTCGAAGCCAATCTAAAAAAGAAATTCTTCGGTATAAATGTATAATCCTTTTTTACTTCAAACTTCAAAGGCGTCCACAACTTCAAAATGTGTGTATCTTCTGCAATTTCTTCTTTTACTTCCATTTTAGTTTCCCCTTTTATTTTCTGCAATCGCTTCTAAAAACATCTCTTCCATTTTTTCCATGCTTTTAGACAACGTATACTGTTTCGCACTTTGTGCATATTGCTTCTGCATGTTTACTCTTTCTTCTTCATTTTCAATCCAGTAATCTATCTTATTTGCTAAATCATCACTATTACCTGCCTCAAACAAGCTTCTTTCATCCAAAGCAAACTGAGGTGTTGCAGATTTTGTACTATTTGCAATAATTGGCACATTGCCACAAGCAAAAGCCTCTATACAGGAAATAGCCTCAATTTCTGCATCAGAGGCATGCACATAAACATCTGTCATAGATAAAACCTCTAGCAATTCCTCTTGATTCATAAATTTTATAAATGGTGGATTTGATAAATTCTGCGTCTGTTTTAAATAACTATTATATTTAGGACCATTACCCGCTAAAACCAATTGAATCTGCTTTTCATATCTAGACTTCTTAATTGCCTCAATCAAAACATCCTGCCTTTTCTCATTAGAAAGCCTCCCTACCATTGTCACTACATATTTATCTTTCC
>CATZDQ010000037.1 GCA_958417695.1 uncultured Clostridiaceae bacterium
TCTTCCTCGTCTGGCTGTCTTACTAAACGAATCTTACCAGCATATCCATCTCCTACGCGATTTTCTTGTTCAAAAATACCTGCACTAGAAATCACGGTTCCTTTAAAAGAAACCTTTGCCACACTAGTATCATACTCTTCCCTTCTTACAAAGATAGCTTGTTCTGGTTTTACATGATATTGTATAGTTTTTAATGTCGGTATTATCGTAAAAAGCGCTTGGGAATTATACGCTAATTGCTCTTTACTAAGTTCTTTGTCATAATCAATCCAAATACCAGGCTGTATAGACTTAGGATAATCTATCCTCGTTATGCTATCTGCATACATTAGCTCTTGTAATAGCTTTTCTATATTTTTTGTATCAGAGACTTCTAATTTTCCATACTTGGCTAAATCCTGTTTTTGAAAATTTTCTCCCAAATGTTCTTCATAATTTAAAAACCAACTGCCTAATTTCATTTTATCATAACCATTTGCTTTATGATAATCAATGACTTTATACCCTAAACCTGTATAAATTAAGGTACCACCATCATTTACTTGCTCTACTTTAAAACAAAACTGTGGTACCTCTCCTTTTGCTACCTTTTTAGCATCTATTCCATAGGTTATAATACCTAATAACAATATGGTTAATACAAGCATTCCTACAGTAACGGCTACTACTATTCCTATTTTCTTTTTCATTTAATCACCTGTTTCCCTTCTTACCCTTTAGATGCTCTCTTCTTTTTATTTTGTTGGTGATTTAGAAAAATAATCATAAAAAAGATAGTTAACATGAAGAAAATCGCACTAGCACAAATCCATGTTACAGTTGTTATAGGAAAAGCATCTGACACACTTATGGTTTGGCTCGTTTCTTTTTCCTCTGTTTTAGTATCTTCTTGCACATTTTGTTTTTGATTTTCTACACTTACTTCTGCATTAATCGTCGTATCTTCTGATATGGTATCATTTTTGATAATTTCTGGATGACTTTCTTGCACTTCTCCTCTTTGTTTTTGTCTTCCTTTTAATAAGTCACCTATTAGAAGAACAGTTGTCACTAAGAACATAGATAAATTTCCTATCAATAATTTTAAACTATGTAATGCCTTATAATACTTCCATTGTACCGTTCCCATTGGCATTTTTAAAAGCTGTGCAATTTCTCTAAATGGTAAACCACTGATTACCTTTAAAGATACAATTTGTCTTTCTTCTTCATTTAAAGAATCTATTAATTTTTGATAGGTCTGTTCATCCATATGCTTCTCTATTTGTGTATCTTCGCCTTTCATTTCATAAATTTCTTCTAAAGAAATGGTTGGTTTCGTTTTACGTATATAAGTTAACACCTCATTTTTCGTAACTGTATATAACCAACTAGCTGGATAACTGTTAGGTAATTGCTCTTGTGGCATTTTCCAAATCTTTAAAAATACCTCTTGCACAATATCTTCTGCTATATCTTTTTTTCTAATCATAGAAAAAGCAATACCATAAACTAATGTATGATATCTCTCATAAATCTTTTGATAGCCAACTTCTCTATTTTCTTTATATTCTTGGAACAATTGCTTTAATTCCGCTTCATTTACTTTTTTCATATATTTTTAAGATTCCTCTTCTTTTATTTTTTTGATTATAGCATGTTTTATTTTTAGATACAATGGAACAAAATAAAAGTTATCTTAAAAAAGAGAAAGAAAAAGATTTTTTCTCTTTTTCTTTTTTGCAAACTTATTTTTTAAATAAAGCTACTAATTTTTCCCAAAAAGAAGTCTCTTCTTTTGTCTGTTCTTCTAATGGTTCTTGTTCTTCTTTCTGAATTCCTGTTGTCTTGATAATAAATTGTACATTACTAATAGAAGCATTTTGTTCATCTACAAAGGAAACTGCTTGGTAATCTTTATTTTCAAAACTAGCTAACATTTCTTCAATTTCATCATCTACTTGGCTATCTAAATTCTTAGTCTTATCATATAAGGTATTGCTTCCTTTGGTAGCACTAGTAATTCCTTCTTGAATGTCTGTATAACTATTATTTAAAGTTTGAATACCTGAAGCCACTTTCGCAATTCCTTCATCCATTTTACTATAAGCACTAGATAAAGTAGAAAGACCACTTTCTAACTGTTTTAAACCACTGTTTAATTCTGTCATACTACTGCTTACTTGTTGCTCATAAGTACTTGCAACTGTTTTGGCTGTTGTCAAAGAAGTTGAAATGAGTGTTTGTCTCATATAAGCTGCCATTTCTGGATTAGCTTGTTTTAAAGCTTGATAATGACTATCTTTTTGTAAACTACCATCAATCTGTTTTGTAATTTGTGTTTGTAAATCTGCTGTATTACCATTAGTCGTAGCATTTTTTAATTGTGATTCTATTTGTTTAACTCCATTTAAACTACTTTGTATACCACTTGCCACTTGTTTACTTTGGCTAGGTAAATCTTTTGTTTTACTAGCAAGTTCTCCTAAGGCTACTTTATACTTACTAGAGCCAGTCTTTAGTTTATTCATACCGGTATTTAAAGTATTAACGCCTGTTTTTAATTGACTAACTTTATTGGTTAAGACAGAGGTGTCTAAATTGTCAATAGCCATTTTCATTAGTAAACCATTAAAAGAAATACCATCTGCTAATTCAAAATCTGTTACCTCAGCTGTTATTTCAATTTCTTTTTCTGTCCCTGCTAAAAAATTATACGTAATCTGTTTTTTACTACCCACATTGGCAATGGTAGCCCCTTGTGCTTCTATATTTCTACAGGTTTGGCTATCCAAAGAAAGAGTCGCCTGTAGTAAATAATTATCAAAGAAAGTAGCTTGCACATTTGGATTTTTGCTTACTTTGATTTTGATACTAAGCTTACCTGCTTTTCCAGCTAATTGCTGTTCATCTATTTGGTTTCCATCTAGATAGTAAGAAACTTCTATTTTCCATGGAATTTCTTTGACATTTAAAGTTCCTTGGTAATAATTCTTACCAGCCTTGCCATTTAAGCTAACCTCATTTGCCTCTTTTTGAATTTCTTCTGAACTAGATAAATTTCGAATATCTGTATAATCGCCATAATCTACTATCTTTCCATCTTGTTCTAGCGTAAATATATTTACCACATATACACTTTGAATATCACCTTTAGCAGACATATTTACATATACGTTTTCCTCTTTACTAGTTGTATTTTCTTGCAGTGCTAAAACGGGAAAAGCATTAAACAGGAATATACCTATTAATAATACACTTACCATTATTTTATAAAACTTTTTTCTTTTCATTTTCTTTCCTCCTTTATGATTTAAATTGACAATGTTTTGTTGTCTTTTGGATAAACTTATCTAATAACGTTAATAAAGATGGCAATACAAAAAATACTAAAGTAGTAGAAATAATAGCCCCTCTACCAACTAAAATTCCCAATTCACTAATAACCTGATTGGTTGACATGTTGCCTAAGAAAAAGCCTGCAATAGTTAAAATACCTGCTGAAGTCAAAATAGAGATTGCCGTATCTTGTATTGTCTGTACCACTGCCTTTTTCTTCTCTTGCTGTCTTCTATTTTCTAAATAACGGTCTGTAAATAAAATGGCATAATCTATCGTTGCTCCCAATTGTATAGAAGAAATAATTAAATAGGAAATATAATTCAAATGTTCTCCTGTAAAATAAGGAAAAGATAAATTAATCCAAATTGAAAGCTCAATTACTAACAATAAGATAAATGGTAAACTTAGAGACTTAAAGTTTAATAATAAAATCAGTCCTATGGAAATAATTGCCACAGCATTTACCACCATATTATCTTTAATAACCGTAGTCTTCATATCATAAGTATTAACACTTTCTCCACACATTTGATAAGTACCTGTATAATAGGAATCCGCTACTTGCCTTAATTTTTCTACAGTTTTAAACGTAGCTTCTCCTTGCACTGGTCTATCTATCTGAATTAACATACGGCTATAGTCTTTTGAAATTAAACTAGATAGCTTACTTTCTGGTACATATTCCATCGGTATCTCTTCTCCTACCGAATTGACATAAGAAACAATACTAGTTACTTCTGGTATTTGATAAAGTGCCTGTGTTAATTCTTTTTCCTTTGCCAAATCGCCCTTTGGTACCATTAGAACAATCTGGTTAGATTTACCAAATAATGCTTCTACTTGTGCTTTTTCTGAGCCTACCTTTGTCGTTTCATCACCAAAAATCTCCGATGCTCCATAAGAAAAACGAATTTGGTTACTTGCTAAATTACAAGGGACTAGTAATAATAAGAAAATCACCAAAACTGGCATACGTACTCGATTTACCAATCTGCCAAATCCACCGCAATTTGGCATTAATTTTCTATGATGTGTCTTATCGATTATCTTATAACTATACACTGCTAAAATTGGTAATAGCACTAATACACAAAGTAAACTTAGTGCAATGGATTTTGCCATAACAATTCCCATATCTGGACCAATTTTGAACTGCATTAAAATTAAAGCAGCAAAGCCAATTACCGTGGTTAATCCACTAGACATAATCGAAGAAAACGATTTTACCATAGCACTTTTCATTGCTTCTTCTATGCTAGCAAACTGCTCTCTTTCTTCTGAGAACCTATGCAATAAGAAAATAGAATAGTCCATAGAAACTGCTAATTGTAAAATACTAGCTGCTGCATTTGTTACAAAGGAGATTTCTCCCATGAAAACATTCGTACCTCTATTTAAGATAATGGCAATTCCAATAGTGACTAAAAACAACACTGGCTCATACCAAGAAGTTGTAGTTAAAATCAAAATAATAAAAATCAGTGGTATAACAAACACCATAATTTGACTAATTTCTGTCTCTGTAGAACTCTCAGCTGAAACCGTATTATAACTATCACCAGCCATTAAATTCTCTTCTCCAATGATGTTTCTAATATCTTCAATTGCCTGTACTTGTTTTTCTTCATCCACCGTTACTGTAAAAACAGCATGGTTATCTTGGTAATAGGTCTCTACTATTTTAGAATCAATTGTCTCTAAAGGTACTTGTATAGAAACGGTATCATCTAGCCAAGTAATCTCTTTAACACCATCCACCTGTCTTATCTTTTCTTTATATTCTAAAGCCTGCACAATATCTACATTTTTAACCACCACTCTTAAATTAGGAATTGCTGTATCATATTGCTCATTCATAACATCCAAAGCGATTGTCGACGGGCTATCTTCTGGTAAATAGTCCATCATATTATAATTTACCTTTACATATTTTGCTAAAAATAAACTGGCTACAATGGCTATTAAAAAAATGGTCAAAATTGTCTTCTTATATTTCATAATCCATTCTGAAACTTTCTTCATTTTCGTTCCTCCTTTTTGCTCTTAGATTTTTTATTATAGTCATTTAAAATTCAAATGCAACAACATATCTATATAGTTGTATAGTATCCTACATATTTAAAATATTGTATAGAAACTATTTGAAAGTACAAGTCTTACCTATGTGCTTATCCACCTTAGATAATCTACTTTTGTAGATTATCTTTACAATTGTTTAAAAATATGTTAAAATACAGAAAAGCCATTATAAAACATCTAAAAACAATTTTAAGTAATTGTTAAATGAGGAAAGAAAATTAGAAAACTAAACTATATTAGACTAAATTGAACATATTTAATTTGAGCAAAATAAAAAACTATACCAATAGAAATAATCTATTCATTTATAGTAAGAGGGGGCAATAAAATGGGGGATTTAAGAACGAAAAGAACTTATAAATTATTAAAAGATGCACTATTTGAACTGCTAACCAAGCAACCATTTGATAGCATCAAAGTCAGTGATATCTGCGACTTAGCAATGGTACACCGTACCACTTTTTACACACATTTTTCTGATAAATATGAGTTGTTAGAATACTGCATTCAAGAAACAGAGCAAGAAATTATTTTAAATATGAAAGAAAATATCTACACCAATCGAAGAGAATTTTACACGAACATGATTATGAATGTCCTTACCTACATTAGTAGTCATAAGAAATTTTTCAAACTTCTATTAAAGAAAAATGAAGAAACAAACTTTTTTAATATCTTCACTACCACTTGTGTATCTTATATACATGAGATGTTAGAAGAAGAGGAACTATCTGGTATCGACCATCACATGTCCATAGAAGTTATCTCCAACTTTTACTCAGGAGCTGTCATCTCCACAATTGTCTGGTGGTTAAAGACCAATAGTAAATTAAGTGAAAAAGAATTATGTGAAAACTTAATTACCCTTATCTTTGATAATCCACATGATTAATGTCCAAGCGGACCTGGTACATATGGACACTTTTGTCCTTTTGTACCAGGTCCGCTTGGACACTTTTTCTATTACAGCTCTTTTTTCTGATATATTTTATAAGCTATGTAATAGGAAATAGCATACATTAAAATGGTTAAAACCACTAATGTTATAATTCCATAAGATATCAATATAGTTAATACTTCTTCTAGATTTCCTAATATCCCACTTTTTAATAACAAATAACCAATACCTCCTATAACGCTCATTACACAGATAACTAAAATAAACATTTGGATTCTACCTTTTTCTGCTCCCCATTTATAAACACTTGGTATTTGAATGCATTGTACTAATGAAATACCAAATATTCCTCCTATTGTACTGGTTAACAATGTCGTTATCTCTATTGGCTTTTTAGTCATATAACTTACCAAAATGCATAAGATAAAGGCAGTAATGGCACCTAGTAAAATAGCAATCGTACTAAACACATACTTTTCTTTTACCATTTCTTTTTTAGAAATCGGTAAAGATAAGACATATTTATCAGATTTTGCAATTTCGTCATAATTGAAAGTAGATAATGCCATCATCCCCAGCATAGTCGTTAACATGATAGGTACTAAATTAACAAAGTTTTCTTGTGAAAATCCTATAAATCCTACAACAACTATTACAAGTAAAAGTGATGTTCTATAACTACTTAAATTATATATATCTTTTAATAATAATCCTTTCATTTTTTTACTTCCCCCTTACTACAAATTATCATCATTTCTTCAATCGTTGGTTTATCCAATGCCTCCACTTGATATTTCCTTTGGAATATTTGTTTATCTTCTACTAGTACATCATATTCATATTTATTTTTCTTATAATAAACATAATCTTGATTTTCTATTTTCTCAAATTCTTCTTTTGTACATCTATAAATACCATACTGTTCTAACAAAATGTCCTTTTCTTTAGATAAAATAATTTGCCCATTCTTTACAAAGGTTATATAGTCTGCTAGATGTTCTAAATCAGAGGTTATATGTGTAGATATGAGAATTGCTTTTTGTTCATCTGTGATAAATTCACGAAAAATGTCCAAGATTTCATAACGTACAACCGGGTCTAATCCAGAAGTTGGCTCATCCAATAATAATAGTTGTGGATGATGAGACATTGCTGTTATAATTTTTAATTTCATTTTCATACCACTAGAGAATTCTTTTATCATTTTATTTTTTGGTAATTGAAATGTTTGTAAATACTGTTCGTATAGTTTCTCATCCCAATTTTTATAAAAATTTTTCATAATTTTGCCAACCGCTATTGGTGTTAAATATTCGGATAAAAAGCTATCATCCCATACCACTCCTAATTGTTCTTTTATTTCTTTTTCCTTTTGAATATGGTCTAATCCCATGATTTTTATACTTCCTGTTTTTTTGTTAATTTCATTTAATATTATCTTCATTATAGTGGTTTTTCCGGCTCCATTTTCTCCTACTAATCCCATAACACAGCCTTTTGGAATAGTCAAATTAATATCTTTTAGTGAAAAACCTACATAGTCTTTACTAACCCCTTTTAGTTCTAACATATTTTCCATTTTCATTCCTCCTCCATTAAAATAGTTAGTATATCTTCTATCTCTTCTTTACTAATTTTACTAATTTTAGCCACTTCTACTACTTGGCTTAATAAGTTTTCTACTTTTCTTAATTGTTCTTCTCTAATTAATTCTATATTTTTATTGGCTACAAAACACCCCTGTCCTTGCCTAGTTTGTATAAAGCCTTCTCTTTCTAATTCTTCATAGGCTCGTTTAGTAGTAATAACACTGATTCTTAAATCTTTAGCTAAGTTTCGTATAGAAGGCAGGCATTGTCCCGGTTTTAGTTCATCTGCTATAATTTTATTTTTAATTTGTTCTTTGATTTGTTCATATATTGGTCGGTCTATTGCATTACGAATAATAATTTCCATCATTCTTCTTCCTATCTCTTTTTTATTTTTATGGATGTTTTTATCTTTTTTGTTTTATTGTATATATACAGTATATACAGTTTATTTTCTTTTGTCAATACTTATAGATTAGATTTTTGAAAAAGAAAAAATGATAACTGTACATAGCGTAACGATTATCATTTTTAATTTTAATTATACTTTTTTAATTTTATAGCATCATCTGTGTTTGGTTCTTCTTTAACCACTGATTCCTAATATCATAATCTGGTAGATATTGTTTTACTAATTGATAAAAATCCTGGCTGTGATTAGGATGTACTATATGGCAGAGTTCATGAACAATAATAGCATCTACTTGTTTTTCCGGTAACATAATAAGTCTTGCATTGAAATGTAACATTTTTGTTTTAGGAACGCAACTACCATATTTACTAACCGTGTCTCTTACTTTAAAATCGTGATACCCTATTTGCGTTTTCTTACTCCAATTAGGTAATTTTTCCAAAAGCATTTCTTCTGTTTGTATCTTAAATTGTTTTTTTACAGCACTATCTATCTGTAGTTTTCTTTTTTGCCCTGTTAGATTTCTTGGAACAGTTATCTGAAATTGCTTACTTTTTTCATCTATCTGTATATATACATCAGATTCTTGTGTATCTTTTATTACAACACAATACCTTTCTCCTGTATATAAAATAGACTCTCCTGTATACCAATGTTTTATTTTATCATTCTCATAAGAGATAATTTCACAATATTGTTTGTAGATAGCCTCTTCGTTTTTATGAATCATTTTCATGAGTTTTAATTGTGAAAAGTATTTTGGCTTACTAACTTGTAGAATATCTCCTTTAAAATATAATTTCACTCGATTGGTGTTTTGATAATTTCTAATTCTAATAGGAATTTCTTTGTCTTTTACCTTGATATACGCTTCCAATATTTTAACTTCCTTACTTTATCTTTTATAATAATTTTATGTTCCTAATTCTTCTGCTACTCTGGTAGCCGTTCTTTCTATAAATGTCTCTATATATGGCATAGTAAATATCTCCATTTCTTTTCCAGATATTTGCTTTAAGAATTCTTACATTTTATGATAAATACTCTATTATTTCCAATTTTTTCTCTTTTTAATATTATGTACTACTTTACACCCTATATGTTTATAGCTTTTCTTATGTTACATTCTATCATTAAAACCTAAAAAAAGAAAGTGCTTTTTCAAACACTTCCAATTAATTTTTGTCTTCAAACATTTTCAAATTTTAAATATATAAGTCCTATGTTCTTATATATTTAATGTATTAATGCTACACGAAATCCATGTCCATACCTTGCATTTCCATAATGATAATTGAAAGCACTATCACTACTTTTCGTCCCCAAAAAGTTTCCTCCTCTTATAAAAAAAGGTAAATCTAAAGCTGGATAAATGGATATAGCTTCATCCCATGTGGTCTCTCCAATACCTTGCTTCGAAATTTCTCTAATGCCATCACCATAAATATATAAATTTGCTTTCCAATTATTACTACTGGCTGTTTCTCGATTTGTATTACTATTCTCTATATTGACTTTATCTGTAACATTATTATAAGGATATATCATTGTATATTTTGTACTTTTTTGCTTTAATCCATTACCTTCGTAAGTAAAACTTTCTCCATAATTTTTTAAATTTTCTTGTCCATTAGCAATATAACTAGCTATTTGTTCAAATACAGTTCCATTTGTATCATAAATACCATAAATATTTCCTGTAGTACTAGCTAATGTACCGTTCTTTTGGTCCCAAGTATAGATACCATCTATTGCTGTATTTCCTACTGTTTGGTTAATTTTCTCAATTGTTGTATTTTTATTTGTTCCTTGCGTATTTCCTGTTGTACAACCTGTTACAGCATATACACTATCAACTCCTGATTTTCCCTGTATATTTGTTCTCATTCTATTACCACTATTTAAACTAATATTATCAAGTGCTACTTTTTCTTGTCCAATTCCATATTGGCTGTGGGTTAAATATAATAACATTCCCCATTCACTATTTTTCATTAGATGACTTTCTATATCTTGTGTAAATCCATAAATATTTTCATTTTCTGTCATAACCCTTGCTACTTTATATGCATCTTCTACACTGATATAGTTCATTCCATAACTAATTCCCTGAAAAGTAGGATATGAAATAGCCGTTTTGTTAGAACCATATATTCCATCTAGCCAATTACGAGCGGTTTGTTCAGAAAGAGTATTTGTTCCTGCTTCTATTGAAGCTACCCATGAAGTATTGCTTGAATAACTAACGCTACTTGCTTTTACTGGAGCAGAATTATTTCCGACTAGCATAACTTGCTTCAAACTTAGCTACCCAAATGCCAGTTAACTCTCTATCCCATCCACCATTTCTATAATTTATTTTTGTTTCATCGGTAAAAGCTGGATGTACAGTATACCCCGTACTTGTATCTACTAATTCATTTTCACCATGACATCTCTTTGCTGTTTGAATTTGCCCATTTTCATCATAATAATTGTCTGTTGTTCCAATTAAAAATTTGATATCACATGTTTGATTACTGTTTATTTTATATGCATATCTAGGTATCCATACCCACATACTTCCATCTTCTGTTTGTGCATTTGCCCATTTTTTACTGTTATAATCATACCAATCTGTTGCACTTACACTACTATCCTTAACTTCCCCTTTCGCACTTTCACTAGGTTCCGTGAATTTGATTGCCTTCATTCCTGCCATCAAAGCTGGCTTATTAACACCCTTATCTATAATATAGGTTTGACCAATAGCTTCATCAATCTGTTGTTCTAAACTGGCTAAACCACCTAATTCATCCTTTTGGCTTTTATCGGTATCTTCTTTAGCTCTTTTTGCCTGTGTGATAATACCATTTTCTCCGACTAATGTATTGATGGCTACGCCTGCTAAAATAATTAAGACAATTATCGTAATAATCAATGCAATTAAAGTAACACCCTCTTGTTTTCTTTTTCCTTTCATATTTTTTCTCCCTTTCTTTTTCTTATGTTTTCCATTTTCTTATTTTTCATACTTTTCTTTGCCAATTTT
>CATZDQ010000038.1 GCA_958417695.1 uncultured Clostridiaceae bacterium
GGTGGCCATGTTTGTATAATGGGTGGTGTCACAATAGGTAGTCATGTAGTAATAGGGGCTGGTAGTGTTGTAACAAAAAGTATTCCAGATAATGTACTAGCCTATGGAAATCCTTGTAAAGTAATGAAAATAATATAAAAGAAGAGATGGTTTAGATTAAGAGGTATTTCTAATGAAAAAAGAGGTAGATATATATGAATTACTATCAATTAACATAAAGACTATTAACTTAAAGAATAATGCACCATATAATTAAAATATATACACATACATGTTTGGCATAGGCCAATAGAGCAACGCCGATTAAGGCAAGGAGGAAAAAATATGTATTACCCTGAAAGTTTCAAACAAAAAGTAAGAAGTATTTATCCAGATTGGGAAGAATTACACAAGCGGTTAGAAACAGGAGATGTCTTTGTAGGTCGTTATTTGAATGACAGTTCTCCTTCAGGAATTAGTATAGATACCATATTGAAAGCGACTTCACTGAAGGAATTACAGGCAGAAGCTAAAAAGATGAAGGAAAAAGTGGATATCTATACACAATGGTGTAATTTATACTGGGGCCAAAACAACCAGAGGTAATGTAGAAAGGCAAAAGCATTCGAGTGATTATTATCATTTGAGTGCTTTTATTATTTTAATAAAATGAAATAAGATGGAAATAATAATTAGAAAATGAGGGCAGAAACAAAAAAAGAGAATGAAAATAAACTTCAAACTCATAAATAATTACATATGGTACCGATGGTGGGACTTGAACCCACATGGTTTCCCGCCGCATTTTGAGTGCGGTGCGTCTGCCATTCCGCCACATCGGCATAAATTTGTATACATTTAAGATACTTAAATATCATAGCAGAAAAATATAAAATAAGCAAGTATAAATCCTAATTTTTTCATAAAAAATAGACAATCGGAAACAATATTGATATAATAAGCAAAGAAAAAGCAGATGTGTCCCCAATGGACATTTTGGAGGTGTAAAGTGAAAAAGAAATTTGAGATAACAGGAATGACTTGTTCAGCTTGTTCTAACCGTGTGCAAAAGGTGGTTAGTAAATTAGAAGGTGTCAAAATGGTGGATGTGAATTTATTAACGAATTCTATGGTGGTAGATTATGAAAAGACCGTTTCTATAGATAAAATTATTCAAACAGTGGAAAAAGCAGGCTATGGGGCTGCTGTTTATGAGCCTAAGGAAAATGTGTCTAAAGTAGAATTACAACATATGAAGATTAGGTTATGGGTTTCTATTGCTTGTTTGATTCCTTTACTATATATTGCTATGGGACATATGTTAGGGGCTCCTTTGCCTGCATTTTTTCATGAGCCTTTGATTTTTACAGGTGCACAGTTAATTTTGACAATTCCTATTTTGTGGGTAAATAGAAGTTATTTTACGCATGGGTTTCGTAATTTGTTTAAAGGGTCTCCGAATATGGATTCTTTGATTGCCATTGGTTCTTCAGCTGCTTTTTTATATGGTATTTATGCCTTTGTGAAAATGATAGTAGCTATTCAAGGAAAAGATTTTAATACAGTAGAACATTTCATGATGAATTTATATTTTGAGTCTGCTGGTATGATTGTGGCTTTGATTACAGTTGGAAAGTATTTAGAAAAAAGAGCCAAAGGAAAAACTTCAGAGGCTATAGAAAAGTTAATGGATTTGTCCCCTAAAATGGCTACTGTGATAAAGGATGGGAAAGAAGTGCAGATTCCTACACAAGAGGTAAGCGTGGGAGATATAGTACTAATTAAGCCAGGCGAAAGTGTTCCAGTAGATGGTAAAGTGATAGAAGGAGAAACTTATGTAAATCAATCGGCTTTGACTGGTGAAAGTGCAGAGGTTAAAAAGCAGATTGATGACGAAGTTATGACGGCTAGTATAAATCTAAATGGTGTGATTCGTATTCTGGCTCAAAAAGTGGGAGAAGATACAACTTTAGCACAGATTATACATTTGGTAGAGGAGGCAAGTAGTTCTAAAGCGCCGATTGGTAAATTAGCAGATAAAATTAGTGGTATTTTTGTACCAGTAGTTATAACGATTGCTGTTTTGTCTGCACTTATATGGCTATTAGTTGGAAAAGATGTTGAGTTTGCACTATCTATTGGGATTTCTGTATTAGTGATTTCTTGTCCTTGTGCTTTAGGACTAGCTACGCCAGTGTCTATTATGGTGGCTACTGGTAAAGGTGCCCAAAAGGGAATTTTAATTAAATCAGCAGAAAGTTTAGAAAATGCTCATTTGGTAGATACGGTGGTTTTAGATAAGACAGGTACTATTACAGAAGGTAAAACCAAGGTAACCAAAATGGTGACAAATAGAAAGATAGAGAAGGAAGAACTACTGCAAATAGTAGCTAGTTTAGAGAAAAATTCAGAACACCCAATTGCTAGAGCAATTGTAAGTTATGTACAAGAAGAGATGACGATAACTTTAGAAAAAGTAAGTGATTTTGAAGCAATGAGTGGTAAAGGTATTAAGGGGAAAATTGGTCAAAAAGCCTATTTGGTAGGCAATCTTGTTTGGATGAAGGAAGAACAAAGAGAAATAACGCAAACTTTGCAGCAAGAAGCTACAAGGCTTGCAAATGAGGCTAAGACGGTTATTTTTGTGGCAGATGACATAGAAGTATTAGGAATTTTAGCGATTAGTGATTCTATTAAAGTGGATAGTAAACAAGCAGTAGAATTATTAAAGAAAGAGAACATAGAGGTTATTATGCTAACTGGAGACCAAGAAGAGGTTGCCAAAGAAATTGCAAGGCAGGTTAGTATTGAAAAGGTAATTGCACAAGTCTTGCCACAGGATAAAGAAGAGGTAGTAAGAAAATTGCAAGAAAACGGTAACAAGGTAGCTATGGTAGGAGATGGAATTAATGATAGTCCTGCTTTAGCTAGAGCCAATGTGGGGATTGCTATTGCAGCTGGTACGGATATTGCCATGGAGTCTGCCGATATTGTTTTAGTAAAAAATAGTTTGATGGATGTAGTAACGGCAATTCGTTTGAGTAAAGCAACGATTCAAAATATTAAAATGAATTTATTTTGGGCTTTTTTTTACAATATCATAGGGATTCCCATTGCAGCAGGTATTTTATATCCATTTTTTGAGTTTACGCTAAATCCGATGATTGCAGCAGCTGCTATGAGTTTAAGTTCCATATGTGTAGTAACCAATAGTTTAAGATTAAGAAAATTTGAATAAAATAGAAAAAGAAGAAAGGAAGAAAAGAAAGATGAAAAAAATAATTACAATTTTAGGTATGCAATGTAATCATTGCAAAATGTCTGTAGAGGAGGCTCTAAGCCAGTTAGAGGGTGTTACTAAAGTAGAGGTAGACCTAGATAAAAAAATAGCTACGATTGAAATTAATCAAGAAGTAGATAATAATAAAATTATAGAAGCGATAGAAGATATAGGATTTGAAGTAGCAAATATAGAAGAATAAAAGGAAGGTCCCATATGACAAACGAAGAAATTAAAAAAGAATTATATGCATTAGCCGATGAAAACTACAAAACCTTTCATAGTGGTTTGTGTCCAGGGACAGATAATATCATAGGGGTAAGAGTACCAATTCTTAGAAATTTTGCTAAAAAAGTAGTCAAACAAGAGGATATCAGAAGGTATTTAGATACTGCAGCTAGTGTATATTATGAAGAGGTTATGTTACAAGGGATGGTTTTAGGACTTACCAAAGAACTAACTTTAGAGGAGTGGTTTTCTTATTTAACAAAATTTATTCCTAAAATAGATAATTGGGCTGTGTGTGATGTAACCATCTCTGGCTTGAAAATAACTAAAAAGTATCCTAAAGAAGTATGGGAGTTTTTAGGACCTTATTTTTCAGCAAAAGAAGAATTTGCAGTCCGTTTTGCAGTAGTCATGTTATTAAATTTTTATATAGTACCAGAATATATTTTACAAGTACTTACTATTTTAAATAACATTCATCATGAGGGATATTATGTGAAAATGGCAGTGGCATGGGCTATTTCAATTGCTTTTGTTCATTTTCCAACAGAAACAATGAAGTTTTTAGAGGATAATCAATTAGACGATTTTACATTTAATAAAGCCTTACAAAAGATTATAGAGTCTTATCGTGTTTCGGAAGAAGTAAAAAGAAAAATAAAAATGATGAAGAGATAGCCTATCAAAATATGTGAAAGATAATCTATAAAGGCGTATTGGATTACTTAAAAAGATTTTAGATTTAAAAATAGAAATTACAAAAAATGGTAGTGAATATTACCATTTTTTCTATTTGGATAATATTTTATAAAAACCTTGTTAAAAAGAAGAAATATGTATATAATAATAAAAACGAATTTAGTCAAAAAAGAGGAAAAAATGTTATATGGTATAGAAGAGGAAACAATAAACAAAAGAAAAAAACATATACGTATAGATAGAATTATAATATTGGGCATTATCGTTGCTTTTGTTGGAGTATGCATTTATATGGGAAAATATTGTGCAGAAAAAGTAATTATAGGAGAATATACTAAACAAATTACAAGGCAAGCCGCAGTAATAGAAGAACAAGAAACATTACGAAAACAAGCAGAGGAAGAAAGAAGGAAAAAAGGCAATCAACCACTATCACCTGAACAGATACAAGCCGTTAATCAAATATACCATTCTGAGCAAAAGAGAGTCTTTTTAACATTTGACGACGGACCATCACAAGCAGTAACACCTTTTATTTTAGATTTACTAAAACAAGAAAATATCAAAGCTACCTTTTTTGTTTTAGGAGATAGAGTAGCTGCTAATCCGGAATTAGTTAAAAGAGCTTATGAAGAAGGACATTTTATTGCTAATCATGGAAAAACACATGTCTATAGAGAAATCTATAGTAGCCCAGAGAAAGTTTTAGAAGAATATAACTATACGAATGAAGCTATCAGAACAGCTATAGGAAATCCAGAATATCATTCTAGAATCTTTCGTTTTCCAGGAGGTTCAAAAGGTGGCTATTATAGTGAAATAAAAACACAGGCACTGAGTTTATTAAATCAACATGGAATTGCATCATTAGATTGGAATAGTCTTTCTAAAGATGCAGAAGGAGCCAAGACGAAAGAACAATTAATTCAAAATGTTATTACTACTATGGGGACAAAGCAAAGTGTTGTCATTTTAATGCATGATGCAAGTAATAAGATTTTAACCTATGAAGCATTACCAGAAATCATACAATATTTAAGAGACAATGGCTATAGTTTTTGTTCTTTACAAGACGTTTTAGAAATACAATCTTAAGTAAGTGCATAGAATTATTAGGAAAAGAAAAAAGGAGAAATGTACATGTATGATGTAATCATTATTGGAAGCGGTCCAGCAGGGATATCTGCGAGTCTATATACTAAAAGAGCAAATTTGTCTACTTTGGTTGTAGCAAAGGGAATGGGAACTTTAGATAAAGTAAAAAAAATAGAAAATTATTATGGCTTTGCAGAACCAGTAAGTGGAGAAGAAATTTTTGAAGCAGGCATAAAACAAGCTAAAAGACTAGGTGTAGAATTTGCAAACGACGAAGTTGTAAAAATCGACTGGGAGGGAACTTTTAATGTAGAAGGTGTTAACCATGCCTGGCAAGCAAAAGTGGTTATATTAGCAACAGGGGCCTCCAGAAACACATCAAAGATAAAAGGTATCAAAGAATTAGAAGGTAAAGGTGTTAGCTATTGTGCCACTTGTGATGCTTTTTTCTATAGAGGAAAAGATGTAGCAGTATTAGGTAACGGTGATTATGCACTACATGAAGCTTCTGTATTAATTCCCATTGCTAACTCAGTAACCATGTTTACAAATGGAGAGAAAATGGTAGAAAATAGAGATATAGCAATAGAAGTAGAAGAAAAGCCAATTAGAGAAGTAAGAGGCTATGAAAAAATAGAAGAAATAGCCTTTGAAGATGAAACCAAGAGAAAAATAGACGGACTATTTATAGCATTAGGAACTGCATCCAGCAGTGATTTGGCTAGAAAAATAGGAGCACAAATAAACGAAAAAAATGAAATTAAAGTTAATGAAAAAATGGAAACTACCGTACCAGGACTATTAGCATGTGGAGACTGTACAGGCGGAATTTTACAAATATCAAAAGCGGTATATGAAGGAACTAGAGCAGGACTTACAGCTATTGATAAAATAAGAAAACAAATATAAAACAATATATATATATCTATATGTAAAAGAAGAAAAAATTAAACTTCACATCTGTCCCTAATGGACAGTTTTGTCCATTGGGACCAGGTACATATGGACAAGAAAGGGGGATTATGGAATATTTTATTACTTTTTTAGAAGGAATGATTAGTTTTATTTCTCCTTGTATTTTACCTATGTTACCAATTTATATTTCTTATTTTGTAGGACAAGAGGAGAAAAGTAAAAAGAAAACATTAATAAATAGTGCTGGTTTTGTGGCTGGTTTTACAGTGGTTTTTGTTTTATTAGGTGTATTTGCTGGGAGTTTAGGTATATTTTTAAGGCAATATAAAACGGTAGTGAATATTATTTTTGGTGTGATGATTGTTTTGTTGGGTTTGAGTTTTATGGAGATTATTCATTTACCTCAAATGCAAAGTAAGATTAAATGGAAGGCCAAGACAGAACATTTAAATTTCTTTTCTGCAATGTTATTAGGTCTAATTTTTGCGGTTAGTTGGACGCCTTGTGTGGGAGCTTTTCTAGGAAGTGCTTTATTAATGGCTTCGACGGCAGGTCATATTTTAAATGGTGTTTTGATGTTAATTTGTTTTTCGTTAGGTCTGGGTATTCCTTTTATGGTTAGTGCATTGCTGATAGACCAATTGAAGACGACTTTTGATTTTATTAAGAGACATTATTTGGTGGTTAATCGAGTAGCTGGTATATTTTTAATAATAATTGGTATTCTAATGATGACTGGCTATTTGGATTTATTTTTGAGATGGTTAATTTAAAAAAGGAGAATAAAATGTATGGAAAAGAATAAAATAATAACAATTGTGCTTATTATTGTTTTTGTTTTAGCTTTAATAGGTGGCACAATTTGGTATCAGAATATTCGTAAAGATTATGAAAATAAAGAGGCTAAACAAAATGAACAAGTAGATTCTACAAATAGTTCTGAAACTGGAAAAGTGACGAATAAGGCAAAGAATTTTAATATTGCAGATGCGCAGGGAAACAAGGTGACACTAGATTCTTTAAAGGGAAAACCTGTAATTTTGAATGTTTGGACTACTTGGTGTGGATATTGTAAGGAAGAAATGCCTTATTTTCAGGAATTATACGAACAGTATAAAGACCAAATTCAATTTGTAATGGTTCATGTATTAGATGGCACATCTGAGACTACTAAAAATGGAGTACAATTTTTAGAAAAAAATCAGTATACTTTTCCGTATTATTATGATAAGAACTTCGATTTAATGTATGCCTATAATCTATCTGGTTATCCAAATACGATTTTTATAGATGAAAATAGCAATTTGATACAGACAAATTATGGTTTCATTACAAAAGAGAAACTAGTAACACAAATAAATAAGTTATTAGAAAAAAAGTAAATGTAAGGAGGAATGAAAAATGGCAGTTTTAACTTTAACACAAGCAAATTTTGAGCAGGAGGTTTTACATGCCAAAGTACCTGTATTAGTAGATTTTTGGGCAACTTGGTGTGGACCATGTAAAATGATGGGACCTGTTGTTGAGCAGATTGAAAAGGAAATGGGAGCTACTGTAAAAGTAGGAAAGGTAAACATAGATGAAAATGCGTCTTTAGCAACAAAGTACAATGTAATGAGTATTCCTACATTCTTAGTTTTTAAAGATGGAAAATTAGTAAATTCTTTAGTGGGCGTACAGGATAAAGAAAATATTAAAGCAATGTTAAGATAAAATTTTAGAAAAATTAGAAGTAAGCTATTGACAAGAAACCTATTCATATGGTAATATTAACAATGTCGATAGCAGATGCGGATGTGGCGGAACTGGCAGACGCGCTAGACTTAGGATCTAGTGGGAGACCGTGGGGGTTCAAGTCCTCTCATCCGCACCAATACTAAAAAAGACAAAACAAAAAAATCGTTGTATATACTAGCGTTCTAGTAATACAACGATTTTTATTTTTTTTCTTAAAGTGGTTAAAAACGGTTAAAAATGGTTAAAATTTGGCATAGATTACCCAAAAATTACCCAAATTTAAAAATTTTCTACCATTTTTGCTACATAATTATCATCTTCTGGAAGATATTGTGTATATATGTCAACGGTAATACTTATGTTACTATGACCTAACCTGATAAATACCTCTTTGATTTTTGCATTTTTTCTTATACTTAAAGGAGTATGAGAAGTTAAGAAAAGATTATTACTACTAAAAAACAGAGAATATATTAAATTAAAATACTTATGGCAGATTAGAAGTAATATATCAAAGTATAAAAAACAAGTAGATATTTAAGACAAAACCCCTCGTCTCACGACAGAGGGGTTAATTAGATGCGATAACAAGATGTGACTGATATTAACTATCAGTATAAAGAAGTATACATTATTTGCTTTTTCGATTATCACAATCTTCTAAGCATTGTGAGCAGTCTTCTAACTTGCAACGACAGCACCGTATGGGACACTCGCTACAATTTTCTGCGCAAAAATGTCCAAAACATTCGGCGCTAATAGGGCAGGAGTTACAATCTACAGTTCCTCTTTTGGGTATTTTCATAAATGTATCCTCCATTTTTAATTTATAGTAGATTAATTATACTATAAATAAACGTAAAAATCAAATGAAAGGTAGAAAACGAATGTATTACAGCAATATAGCAAAAAAATAGATGAAGAATATAAACTAAAACAAAAATTAAAAAACAAAAAAAGACAAACTTGTAAAGATAAAAAATGTACAGAATGTATATATCAAAATATATGTGAAGAAAAGATATCAAAAATTTGATATTTATGTAATATAATATAATTATATAAGAAACTGTAGTTAGTTTATGCCCTATAGGATTAGAAAGGAAAACAACATATGAGAAACGAAAAAGCATTTACGAGAGTAATAAGAAGGATGGCGTTACGAAAAGGAGTATATGTGTATCGGAGAATTTTTTTGAATTTTAAGCATATTTTCAGTTGGATTTATTGGATAATAATTATCTTTTATCCAATTATAACTAAATATATAGGGGCAGACAGAAGTATTTTAGAGTCATACATTGCAGAAGTAATTGGTATTACTTTAGCAGCAGTAATAATTATATTTATTGAGTATATTATGACTATAATGACAATTGAAGAGTTTAAATGGTGTGAGAGTGAAGACTGGTAATGCCAGTCTTTTTCCTATGGAAAGGGAGATAGGAAGTGGCCATTTCTGGAATGGTTCACTTACTGGCCTTTTCTATTTTAGCAATGTAAATGGTAATAGTTACTATCTTGGTGGATTTCGCACCGTCTTGATTGTATAGAATAAAGAAAATAATAAATGAGAGAAACAATAAGAGAGGAGAAGTTTATATCCAAAAGCTTCTCCTCTCTTATCTTGTGTTTTTATCATAAATTAATCGATAAATTCATGATGAACCATGGCCGCCATAACTTCTGCAGGAACGTCTTTACCGTAAGGGATACCCTCTGCATATTCCACAAACTGCTCATCGGTGATTTGCGTTTCGGTGATGATGTCTGCTGCTTTCTTTGCCAGCTCTAAAAAATAGCTGTTGGCGCTGTTAGTCTCCCATTCGTCTTCATTGGCTTTGTGATTGAAAAAGCAGGGAGAGCCGCAGTGACACCGTCCATTACATTTGGGACAACAAGCATCGTGAAGCTTAGTGGCTAAGGTGTAAAGTTTTGACATAATCATGTCTCCTTTCCTTATAAAAAGGTTTTTAGTTTCTATACATATTATAAAGGTATACATAAAAACAAGAAAGAAAAAAGAACAAAAACAATAAGATGCAGTTTACGTAAAAGAAAAAATAAACATAAAAAAGCCCGCTAAACTTCAGCGGGAATCGGAAGATTGGTTCCGTGCATTTTGTATGTGATATAAACAATCACGGAAATTATGAAGTTGTATTGAAAAAACAGAACAAATGCAGATAAGATATAGGGCTGCATAAGATGAGTATTTCTCTAAAAAGAAGAGAAATAATAAGATAGTAATCAGTACCAAAAAAATACCCATACCATAATCCCCCTTAGAATTTTTTGTGCCTAAATCATAACATAAAATCCTATAAAATACAAATACTAAATAAGAGGTTATGATATGAATGAAGAGCAAATTTTACAATTATGGAAAAAAGGGTATAGTAAACACAAAGTTGCACAAATATATAGACAATCTTACAATGGACAGATTAAATTAGCTAGATTAGAAGTTAGAAATCGTTATAGTGGCAGATTAATAAGTAGTTATGAAGCTTTAGCTACTGTAGAACGTGTTATTTTAAAACAAATTTTAGGAGAAAAACAAAAATAAATGGAAAACTTTATGTATAGACTTGCGTATTTTTTTAAGTATTATATAATAAACAAAAAAGTAAAAGGGGAAAAAGATGGAAAGGAAAATAAAAAAGAGAGTAAGTTATGTTATTTTTGTAATATTCTTTTCATTAGTTTGCTTAGCATTTAATTTGAGTAATGTGGAAGCAGCAGGAATAGATGGCACTACAATTGTAATCAATCCAGGACATGGAGGTAGTTGGACAGGTTGTGCTAATGGAAGAAAAGGATTAGTAGAAAAAGAAGTTACTTTAAAGATTGCTAATTATATAAAAGAAGAGTTAATATCCTACTATGGTGTGCAACTTATCTTGACCCATGATGGTGCAAATTTTCCCAATAATGACCCTAGTGATTTAGCAGCCAGAGCAATGATTGCGAGAAATTGCCAAGCGGATTTATATGTAAGTGTACATATTAACGATAATCGTGATACCAGCGTAAATGGAGCAAATGTATTTGTAACCAGTAGAACAGAACTTCCCAAATATAAAGAGGGGATGACGATATTAGGAAATAAAATATTACAGAATTTAAATAGGTTAGGCATTCAAAACAATGGTGTCGTGAATGATAAATTGTGTCAAGACCATGAACCTAGATATCAATATTATGATGGAAGTCAGGCAGACTATTACGCAGATATTCGTCATGCTATGAGGGGAGATACATTAGATGATTTG